>JAHFBU010000011.1:0-1073 GCA_023249795.1 Syntrophaceae bacterium | reverse complement strand
GCCGGTGGCGGAGGTGAAGGCGCCGGCCACCGCTTCAGCGGTTCGTGAACCGGCGGATGCCTATCGGGTGATCCCGGAGCGGAACCTCTTCGGGACGACGACCAAGTCATTTGCGGAAAAGCAGGCGGAAAAACCGGCGGTGCCCGTGCAGAAGGACATCGCGCTCTTGATCGAACTCAAGGGAACCGTCGCCGGCGACACAAAATTCGGCTTCGCAATCGTTGAGGAGAAGGAGGCGCGAAAGCAGCGTCTCATCAAAACGGGGGATATCGTCGCCGGCGCAAAAGTGGTCCGGATCAACAGGAATTCCATCGACCTCCTGGTCGGAGACCAGGAGCGGACGATTAAAATGGCGGAGACGAAAGAAGCCCCGATCCTCCCGCCGCCCCAGTCCACGGCCCCGGCTGTTTCGACCGGCGCCGTTGTGCTCAACCGGAGCGAGATCGGGGCGGGGTTCCAGGATATGGGGAGCATGCTCCGCCAGGCACAGATCCGGCCCTACTTCAACGCGGGGGTGCCGGACGGATTCATGATCAGTAATATTCAGTCGGGCAGCCTCTACCAGAAGCTGGGAATCCTGGATGGAGACATCATTCAGGGGGTCAACGACCGCCCCATTCGAACGGCGGATGATATGGTGAGTCTCTACAATGTGATCAAATCGGGTTCCGGCATGGCCCTTTCAGTCAAGCGCCGCGGGAACCAAGAGACGCTGAATTATCAGTTCCGATAGGGGAGAAATGGGATCGTAATGTATGATGCCTTCTTCGGGCTGAAGGAAAATCCGTTCACACTGTCTCCGGATCCGCAGTACCTTTATCTGAGCCCGCAGCATCGGGATGCGCTGAACTGTCTGATATACGGAATCCATGAAAAAAAGGGGTTCATGGTCGTTACCGGCGGGATCGGAACGGGAAAAACGACGCTCTGCCGTTCCCTTCTTGCGGGCCTGGACGATTCCGTAGCCACGGCGCTCATATTCAACCCCGCACTTTCCGATCTTGAACTTCTCAAGACGATCAATCAGGAGTTTGGCGTCCGGATGGGGAGAGGCAGGGGGACGAAGAAGCGGT
>JAHFBU010000182.1 GCA_023249795.1 Syntrophaceae bacterium | reverse complement strand
TGCACTCCCAATAGCCAAAGCGGCTTGCAAATTATTGAAAAGATTTTGGTAATTATCTAAAGCATAAGTTTCTTTTGTTACCCATGGATTGCTACGCATTACGGGATTTGGCCTGGGTTGAGATGTCGAAACTTGAGGATTATATATATTGCTCTGAGTTGGCATTGTTCCGCCGCCATTTCCCCCGGTAGCACCAGGCCATGCATTAATGGTCGGAATTGCTCGATCGCTGTAGCCTTTTGCACTACCTGATTTATTTCCAGCCGTTGCGCGGTTAGCGGCTTCTTGTTTCTGCGCACGAGTAATATTTGCATTTCTGTCAGCCGTAACATTATTTAGCACAGTTTGTTTATTTATATCATCTTGTTTTGTAGCTTGTTGTCTTTGTTGTTTTTGAGATAAATAAATTGAATAAAATTCGCTATATGCACGTGGCGATAGCACAGTGATGCCTCCGCTATTTGCATATGCCCCAACGCTTCCTTTACTTCCGCTAATATCTGAAGTTTGACCGCCCGCAGAATCCCCAGCGGAGGTGTCAATCTCATATTCTGAAAAACCGGTTGTTCCGGTAAAATTTCCACTACTATCTGTATATTTAAAAAAAACTAATCCCATTCCTATTTCAGGATATGAGCAATAAAACATCTCGGTATGTCCAGTTGGATCTGAATAAATTATTGGATTATTTATGCAATACGAGTAACGATTATAACTCTGAGAGTTAAACGGATCAGGTACTTCTGAATCTGGACTAATGAATCTTCCGATCTGCGGATCATAGAGCCGTGCATTGTAGTTGTAGAAGCCTGTCTCGGGATCAAATTCTTGACCCGTAAATTTGTATTGTGAGATTTCATTCATATTATTTGTCACAGGCACTAAATTTCCATTAGAATCACAAGCATAATTATCTAATGTCTCACCAAACGGATAATATTGTTATTTTCAAACAATAAATCCTGCCTTTTCATTGAATCTGTAAAACAATCCCGGTAACTCATGAAATATAAGGAAGTCTATCGAGGGTTTCCAATTCAAAGAATCAGGTAATCAAAAAACTTCAGATTACCGGCCAGAAGATGGCCGATAATCTGAGTATACAAATCAAGTTTCACCTTGATATTCCTATTTCGGAATACAAGCAGCAAATATTAACAGGCAAATTCGCCCTGCCGGATTTCTCGGAAAGATGCCCTCTCTGCGGGGCAAAAGACTGCGCATGCTTCCTGGGGTTTTATCAACGGGATACAGAAAACAGCTTCAAAAATGAAAAGGAGGATGATGTTCCGATTATTCGATTTGAATGCCAAAGGGTGAATCCCGTTCCTTGGGGAACCCATAAGACCTTCTCCCTGCTTCCAGATACGTTCATTCCCTATAAACGCCGTGACATGGAGACTATCCACCGGATCGTCCGGATATACGTCCAGAACGGACGATCCCTGACTGAGACTGCGGGGGAATTGACGATCCAGTTCGGCCTGCCCGTGGACATCTATTTCTCGACGGCCTCCATATGGAGGTATGTGCGCCTGTTCGAGACAGCGCAAACGAGATATAAGGCCTTTGGCGAAGAACGATTGCTTGAGGACATGCCCTGGAAGGAATTCGAGAAAGAGTCACGCCGTTTCCCGGGATTTCTTCTCGGCACGCCTTCCCAGGGACGATCTCCGTGGAAAGGGCAGATCCTCACCCTGACGCCTCTTGTCACAAAAAAGAACCATCGCCTGAAAAAGAGAAGGAGGCGTGGCAGCGGCGGACTTTCCGGAAACCACACAACTCTGAAAGGACGGGGGCCAATGTTTTATTATCCTCCCTCATCTTATGGCATGAGGAGGCTCCTATGAACGAACAGGACCAGAGAATCGCCCTTTTTAAATACAAGCTCATCGCCCCGGTGCTCGCAGAGTCAAAACTCCGTCAGAAGGACTATCTGGCGTCCTTCGAGGGCAGGATTTTCGAGGACTCGCCGCTGAGGGAAAAATCATTCTCGCCGAAGACAATCAAAAAATGGATTCATCTGTACCGAAAATGCGGCTTGGACGGATTGAAACCTTCGCACCGCAAGGACAAGGGAGTATCACGCAAGATCACTCCCAGCCTCATCCAGATCATCCAGGATATCGCGGGACAATTTCAATTCAGGACCGTCAAGAACCTTTATGAGCACCTCATCCATCTGGGACATATCACGCCTGACACCTTCACCTACGCCACCATGGTCAACATGTCCCGCCATCTCGGCTTTCTGATCGGAGCGTCACCCAAAGCCCGGAAAGCTTACGAGGCTGAACATGTCAACGACTTGTGGATCACTGATTTCATGTATGGTCCGTATGTCCTGGACGGCAAGAAGAAAACCCAGGCGTTTCTCTGCGCCATCATCGATGATCACTCCCGGTTCATTGTCTCGGCAAGGTTTCTCAAGGACATGCACACGGGAGCCTTCGAGACGGTGCTCAGGAATGCGCTCGCCCTTTTCGGCGTCCCTTACCGCCTGTATGCCGACAACGGGAAGGTGTTCTCGCAACCGCATCTCTCCCTGCTCGCCGCCCGTCTGGGCTTCATCCTGATCCACTCAAAACCCCATGACGCCCCCAGCCGCGGAAAAATCGAGAGATATTTCCGCACCGTTCGCGACTGTTTCATTCCCAACCTGTATCTCAAAACCCGCAACAGTCCCTTCACACTTGACGAACTCAATGCCGAATTCGCCTCTTGGCTTCATGATAAATACAACCACAAAATCCATTCCGTCACAGGACAAACCCCCTATGACCGCTATATGGCGGGTCTCGTCCACATCAGGCAGAGGAAAGTCACGGAACAGCAGTTATCCGACGCCTTCCTCCATGTCATCTACCGCAAAGTCAACAACGACGCCACGGTCAGCATCAACAACATCCTCTTCCAGGCACCCCCGCGGTTCATCGGTCAGACCGTTGATCTGCGTTTTACCATCACGGAGCCGGCCCGCTTCATGCTCTATGAAAATGACAAGCTGGTCCAGGTTCTTGACCGTCTCGACAAGCATCTCAACGCCAGATTCCCCATCAAGTTCAACGATCCCTTCGAGTCCGACTCCGACCTGTTCCTGTGATTTTTTTCAAGGAGGCCCTTCATGTTCCGTCCTTTTTTCGGTTTTACTGACGCCCCGTTCTCTCCGGCGCTGTCCCGCGACAAACTTTTCCCTTCCGAATCCGTCTTGGAACTCTTCAAACGCTTTGACTATGTCACCCAGACCAGGGGATTCATGCTCCTGACCGGCGATCCGGGCACCGGCAAGTCATCCGCTCTCCGATGTCTGATCTCCTCGCTCAACAAACAATCCTTCCTGCCGGTTTACCTCCCTCTCTCCACCGTCGGCACCGCGGATTTTTACAGGCAGCTCAACAACGCCTTGGCTGGTCCTTCGGCTTTCTTCAAGGCCGATCTTTTCAAAGCCATTCAAAACCAGATTATGGCTCTTGTCTCATCCCGTAATCTCATCCCGGTCATTTGTTTTGACGAGGCGCATCTTCTCAAAGACCAGAATTTCAGGGAACTCCAGCTTATTGGCAATTTCCATGTCGATTCCGTCTCCCCGGCGGTCTTCATTCTTTCCGGCCATTCTTTCCTTCAGGACCGTCTTCGCGCTCCGCATCTCATTTCCTTTTTTCAGCGCATCAATCTTAAATTCCATCTCATCCCTTTTTCCCTGGAAGACACGAAGTTATATATCCTTCATCATTTCAAAATCGCCGGGCTTCAGGCACAGGACATCCTGAATCCGGCCGCTTATGAGGCTGTTTTCAATCTTTCCAAGGGAATCCCGCGGGTCATCGGGGCGCTTGTGACAAAGGCATTGATCTATGCGGCCTTGCAGAAGAAAAGAAATATCACTGAAGAGGATGTCTTATCGGTTTCTCAAGAAGTCTTATGACAAAAAGATGACAGTATTTTTTTATTTCCGCTGTTCATGTATTCTCGTCGCCTTTTTTAAGGTTACGAAATCGTTTGATTTTGAGGTGACAAGAGTTTTTTATTCAACACCATGCCCCCGAATTTTTTGCCGGTTGATAGCGGGTCCTGGATCGCGATCGCTCCGATCGAGATCTCCCAGATAAGTCCGGATCTT
>JAHFBU010000181.1 GCA_023249795.1 Syntrophaceae bacterium | reverse complement strand
CGAGATCAACTCGCGATAGGCGTCGCGATCCTCCTTCGAGGTCTCGCCGTCCCCGGAAAACCACTCGGAGGGATCGGGCTGCGTCAGCCAGTACTGATAGGTCGAATTGAAGGCGGAAAAGAGGAGCCGGCTGACCTCATCCGGATTCATCTCGACATGATCCTTGACCATCCGTCTGGCAATGGCCTTCAAATGACTCGATGATCTCTTCAACAGCCGGACATGCATCCGCGACAGATCGGCGAGATACCGAAAGACGGGGGAAAACAGAGCCGTGTTTCTCTTAAGAAGGTTACCGCTGCAGGAAAGAATGGTCTGGAGATATTCAAGGCAATAGCGGACGGCATTATCTTTAACCTCTTCGTCGGCGGCCGAAGAGATGACAATGAGATAAATATCGGCAAAGGATTTCAGCGCAGATAAGCCATCTTCGTGCGAGTTGAACGCATTAAAATCGCCTATGGAAAGGCCTTTGAGTTGCGCGAGCAGGTAATTCCAGTTCACAAACGGATGATGAAGCTCGACGAGCATCTCTTCCGTTCGTTTCGTCACCCCGGAACGGTTCTTGACGACACGGAGGAGAATCCTGTATTTATCCGGAATATCCACGACCGCTTTGGTTCTTTCAAGATTGATCTCCAGGGCCGTCAAGTGCCGGATCTTTTCGCTTTTATCCATGATGAAAGCGTAACGTGAATCGGCAAAGATTGCAATTCATAACTTATCCGAAACGGATGATCATCAATGAATGATCCCGACGGATTCATTGAAACCTTATCGAAGGAAATCGAGATGAACAAAAGGGACAAGACGCTCGTTTTCGCGGCCGTCTCCTGCGCCTCCTTCCTGGCAACCTATACGGGATCGTCCATCAACGTGGCTCTGCCGGCAATCGGCCGGGAGCTGGGCATGAACCATGCCCAGCTCCAGTATGTCGTTTCGGCCTATGTGATGATGAATGCCGCCCTCCTGGTCCCCTTCGGACGGCTTGCCGACATTTACGGCCGAAGGACCCTGTTCCATATCGGCATGATCGTGTTCCTCGCCGCACACCTGGTCTGCGCCTTTGCTACAAACGGCTGGGTCCTGATCGCGGGACGAGGCGCGGGCGGGGTCGCCGCAGCCATGTTCTTCAGCAACACGATCGCCATCCTGGCGTCGGTCTTTGACAAAGCGGAACGGGGAAGGATCCTCGGGATGAACGTTTCCATCACCTACGCAGGGCTCACAGTCGGACCATTTGTCGGGGGTTTCATGACGAGTTGGTGGGGGTGGCGAAGCGTTTTTGTAAGTGTGACCCCTCTGGTCGTCATAGCTCTCGCCCTCTCCTTCTGGAAGCTTCCCCGCAACTCCCACACGGAATCCGTCAGGACGTTCAATCTTTCCAGTTCCGTTCATTACGTCGCCATGCTCATCCTCATCATCCTCGGCCTGTCCGCGTTGCCACATCTGAAGGGAGCGTTGACATTCGGCGCCGGTCTCGTTCTCGGAATTATCTTTTTCCGGCGGGACGGCCGGGCATCCTCCCCGCTGGCGGAGATCCACCGGTTCAGACAGAACCGAATCTTTATTTTGTCCAACATCGCCAATTTTATCCAATATCTATCGGCCTTTGCCACCTTATTTCTTCTGAGCCTTTTTCTCCAGAACGACGGAATCCGGGGACTCACCCCGCATGCCACCGGACTCATCCTCCTGACGCAGCCTCTGGTGCAGGCCCTCTTCTCACCCCTCGCCGGCGCCCTGTCGGATCGATTCCCGGCGAGGTGGCTCGCTTCGGGCGGCATGGCCGTGACCGCATTGGCCCTGATGCTGTTGGCCACGATCTCCCCATTCACTCCGATTAACACGATTATTTTGATCCTCGTCTGCCAGGGAATCGGGTTTGCCTTCTTCTCATCGCCCAACAACAACATGATCATGTCCAGCGTCTCAGCCGATCTCTATGGAATTGCTTCGGGGATCATGGCCACGGGGAGAGTCCTCGGCATGTCCCTGAGCCTGGCCACAACGGCGGTGGTCTTCAATTTCTTCAACAGCCGTCGGGATGTTCCGGACCTGTTTTTGAACAGTTTTCACATCCTCTTTACGATCTTTTTCGTTCTGTCGCTGATCGGAGCGGTCTGCTCCGCGGCGGCGGAAAACAACAGGGCGGAAGAAAAGGGTTCTTGAGAATAATAAACGTTGACGAATATCGGTTGGCTGGCTAAGATCCCCACACATGATATTTGGAGGATGGAATCAATGGTTCGCCCGGTCATTGCGGGAAACTGGAAGATGAACAAGACGGTTGCCGAGGCGATTGATTTTGCTTCGCGCCTCCGGAACGCCCTCATCACCCCGCCGGAACCGGAGGTGATCATCGCCCCCCCCTTCACGGCGCTCCACGCAGTGGCAGAACTGCTTCGGGGGTCACCCATAAGCCTGGCTGCCCAGAATCTCCATGAAGCGGAGAAGGGGGCCTTCACCGGAGAGATCTCCGGGGAAATGATCCGCGAAGCCGGTTGCGAATATGTGATCATCGGGCACTCGGAACGGCGCACCCTCTTCGGCGAAGGCGATGAGCGCATCAGCCGAAAACTCCGGGCCGCCCTCTCAGCGGATCTGAGACCGATCTTCTGTATCGGGGAAAGCCTGCGGGAACGGGAAGAAGGGCAGATGCAAAATGTTGTCGAACGGCAGTTAAAAGAGGGGTTGAATAATTTAACTGCCGGTGATATAAGCCGCTCCCTGGTCGCCTATGAGCCGGTCTGGGCGATCGGCACCGGCAGAACGGCCACTCCGGCGCAGGCGGAAGAGGTACACCAGCTCATCCGGGACTGGATTGCCGGCCGTTATGGAAATGAACAAGCGGCGGAAATGGCCATCCTCTACGGAGGAAGCGTTACCCCGAAGAATATTGCCGATCTGATGCGCCAGCCTAACATCAACGGGGCGCTCGTCGGAGGGGCGAGCCTGGACGTCGGTTCATTCATTCAGCTTTTGGGATATTAAACGATTCAAGGAGTATAAAAGTGTCTATTTTAATAACCATTGTGCATGTGGTCGCATGTATCATTCTGATCCTCGTCGTGCTCCTGCAGGCGGGGAAGGGCGCGAACATGGGCGCGGCCTTCGGAGGGTCGAGCCAGACCGTCTTCGGAAGCAGCGGCCCGGGAACCTTCCTGGGAAAGATGACGACCGCGGTCGCCATCATCTTCATGCTGACCTCCCTCAGCCTGTCCTATTCGGTGTCCCGCAGGGGCAGCTCGCTGATGGAGGGCGCCGCCAAACCCGTCGCGCAGAAAACGGCTCCGGCACCGAATCCCGCCGCATTGCCCGCTCCGGCCGCCTCCCCGGTGCCTCAGGCCCCGGTTCCGGCCGCAGCTCCGCAAACGGCGAAATAGTCTGTATGCGTTCATTAATAATGGGCGCCTTTTTGATGTTGACAATGCCTTTTGAGACAGGTAAGTTCCCGGCAACGTCGGAAGGGTATCGTGAGGCGACGGTGCCGGGTCAGACCGCAGTGCCGAAGTGGTGGAATCTGGTAGACACGCTATCTTGAGGGGGTAGTGGACAAAATCCGTCCGGGTTCAAGTCCCGGCTTCGGCACCATAAGAGGAACAGGGGGGTTAGCTGATTTCATCGGTTAACCCTCTTTTACTTTTAGGGGCGCCTGATCGACGGTCCGGTCAACGCCCTTCAAAAATCCTTCCATTTGATCAAGGCCTTCCGGATATTGTCGCATTAACGGTATCACGTCTGAGAAACATTTCCGCTGTTGAATAGCGTCCATCTGCGGCGTTTCCCTCATCCCTCGCCGTTCAACGTACCATAAAGCACGCCTCACGGCTCAGGATTTCGGGGGCCCCATCCGGCCATCCCGTATCCAGTACGGGACAAGCTTTTGAACGGCCTGCAAAAGAGCCTTTTTCAACAGGCCCTTAGAGCGATTCCGACCCCTTTCAATACCGTGACAGTGTCGCCGCTGACGATGCCCCTATCGAAACCCCTGTTTATCATCGTCCTTGCCATTGCAATGAACTGAGCAACATCGGAATAGGGTCGTAACTCTTTTTTAATTTTCTGTGCGAAAAAAGCTTGACAAGGACCAATTAATGATTTTAGATGCCCCCCAGTGTTTCAATATGATCGCACTTGTTTTAATATTAAAAC
>JAHFBU010000180.1 GCA_023249795.1 Syntrophaceae bacterium | reverse complement strand
TCGTACTTCGGGGCGGCGGCAAAAGAGTTTTCAGGGATAAGGTTGAGATAGCCGTTCCCCTCCGGGATCAGACCCCGCCGGAAATATTTCTGTGCCAGGGAGAGGTTGGCGAAGGCCGAGTAGGGCCGGTTCATCTCCGAGGATTGCCGCCAGTAGAGGATGGCCTCGTTCTCGAAACCTCTGGAATCGAGAATGATCGCATGGGTGTTGTAATAGGCCGTCCGGTCATCCGTCGCCCGGATCGGGAGAAACTCGACGATGACGAGGGCGAGAACGGCGGCGGTAAAGACGCCCGCGCGGCGGAAGTGGCGCCGCCGGATCGTTTCCACCAGATCGGCGCCTCCCATGGCGGCGAAGGGGATCAGGATGGAGAGCATCGGTATCCGATATCGGGCGTTGGTGAAGAAGATGACGAGCGTCGCAGCGTATACCGCAAGGACCAGCCCGAGCGCTCGCGCCTTGCGGTCGTGAAAGAGCCGAAACATGATGGCCGTCGTCCCCAGCGGGAAAATGAACCAGAAACTGAAGAAGGGGAGTTTGAAGAATCGCGCGAAATCGCTGACAAGATCGATGTCGTAGTGGTCGCAGGCCTCGAAGTGGCTGACGAGGACGAGAATTTTCCGGACCACCTTACCGGCGAAGGCCCGGGGGGCTTCGAGCGCCTGACGGACCGTTTCTCTCGTCCAGTAGCCGGACGCCTCCGTTGCGCTTAAGGTCTTCCCCGTTCTTCTGCTCGCTTCGATGGTAAACTGGATCCCCTGATCGGAGGGGGTCGATGAGGCGAAGGGGACGGGGCGGTAATATGGATCGGGATTGTCCAGGTTGTTTCCGAGATAGAGGTTGAAGCCGGATTGCGAGGTTGTGAATGCGACTTGACCGGCAACCACGTAGTTGCGGATTACGAAGGGGGCGACGGCAATCCAGAGTCCCAGGAGGTAGAGCCCGACATGCGCCGCGACTGTTTGCATCCGGTCGCCGTTTTGGAAACGGTTCCATGCGATCAGCAAAATCAGGACGGGGACGAGGATCACCGCATTGGGTCTGACATTGAAGAGCAGTCCCATCGTCAGCCCCAATAGCCCACAGGAAATAACCCTCCTTTGATTTTCAACGACCATGAGGAACAACCATACCGTCAGAGCAAACAGCAGGACGGTCAGGGATTCCTTGAGCGGTACGACGTTGTAGAAAATAAAGGGTTTGTAGAGGGCCGCGAGCAGACAGGCCAGCAGGCCGATCTTTTTGCCGCCAAGCCGGACACCGATCCCATAGATCACCCAGCAGGCGAGGAGACCCAAGAGGATATTCAAAAGGCGGATATAGAAGATCTCAGGGGAGAAAAGGCGGTAGACGCCGGCCATGAGATAGGCAAATACCGGGGCGAATTCATAAACCTCTTTGCCCGCATAAGTGCCGTTGGCGAAACGAACGGCGAGGTCATGATAAACCCTCTCGTCCCAGAGCATGAAGTCAACATAGATCGTCCGGCTCAGATCCAACAGGGCCGCGACCCGCAGGCCAAGGGCGAGCAGAAGAATCACACAGAGGAGCGGTCGGGCGTATTGTTCGATGTAGGATTCCCGTTTCACAGCCGGCGCGTGCACCGATGTTTTCGGCCTCGCGGAACTCTCCTTCCCGGACATTCAATCCCTCCCGATTTTTTTCCAACAGCGTTCCAGATATTGTCCTGCCGCACCGCCTATGTCCAGCGAATATTGCATCAGCGACCCTCTGAGCGCCCCCTCACTTTCGAAAAAAAGTTGTGCCTGTGACCGGTAATCCCGGATCGCCGCTACCTTCACTTCAAAAAACGGGGCGGCATCGACTACCTCCGGTTGCAAACGTTCGTTCCCATGATATCGGGTCCACCTGCCGACGGCCTCCATGCAGACGATTCCGGCCGACAGCGCGACGAGGAGCACCCCTTTCCGGAGGAACCGGTCCCGGGTCACGGAGGGGAGATGGCGGACAGACCGATAAACAGCCATGATCTGTTCATGGATGGACGGTTGCCCGCAGGGCTTAGGTAAAGCGGCAAGGCCAATGGCACGAAGGCGATGGTCCAAGGCATGGGGAATGAATACATAGGGGATGTCCTCGTAGAGGCGGACGGAGGGAGGGTTCACGGGCTTTTGCCTCAGGTGGTCGCCGATCCGGTAGGCGAGGTGATGATCGATGTGCTGACCGATCCCGAGAGGAACGTAAAGATTGCGGCAGGCGGCGGCGGAGCAGATCTGTTCCAGTTCGGTCCGGATCGGTTTGAGCATGTCGGCAAACCGTTTTTCCGCGTGGAGATGGAGGCCGTACCGAAGCAGGGGGAAGCGTTGCCGGAAGGCGCCGTCGCGGTAGTCCAACCGGAGATGATCAACCTCCAGGCGTCCCAGGGCGGCGTCATCTTCGGCCTGCAGTGCCCGCAGGTTCTTCGATGAGACGAACGGTATCGAAGCCGCCCTCGTGTCGTCGATTCCGGAGAAGACGGTGACCACCAGAACCCTCTCACCCCGCGAAACCTGCATTGCAATCCGGCCGCCGCAGGAGAGCACGGCATCATCCATGTGCGGTGAGAGATAAATATGGGGATAAGACTGCCGGATCGAATCAATGGAGGCCAGCTTCATCTTCCTCCTCTTCGGGTAGCGGTTTTGCGTCGCAGACCAGCAGCCGGGCGAACCATTTGCTGCCGGTGGTCTTCTCCCATACCGTGCTCCGCCGGAAGGCAAGAATCCGATAGCCCCTCTCCCGGCAAAGAAACGTCGAGATGGTCTCTTTTCCTTCCGCTTCACGGATGACGGTGTGTATTCCCTGAACCCCCATCGACAGGACGTATCGGCGGAATAAGGCGTTGAGTCTGCGACCCGCGTGCCGACCGCGGTAATCTATCTCCATGTTGAAGTGGGCATGGGCGGGGTATTGGTCCGGGGGATCCGGCAGGGCCTCCCGCCAGGAACGGGTCAGAATCCACCAGAGGGTCTGGTAGGTCTCCTTTTCCCGGTATTGCAGCGTTAGCAGCTTCGCAAGGATCCGCAGGACGATACGCGGGTAGATACGGGTCCACATGATCCGGCGCCGTCGTTGAAAACTCAGGCTTCCGATCTGATATCCGACAACCCGGCCGCCGGCCTCGGCGACAAAGCAGGCATCGGGTTCATAATCGAGATAATAGTCGGCGTAAAGGAGAGGGATGACCTCCTCGTCCTCGAAGAATAGCCGGGTGGGATCGCCCTTGAGTCCTGTTTCCCGGCAGATCCGGCGGATCGACTCCCGGTCCCTTTCCTCAAAGGGGCGCACGATGATTTTTCCCACGTTCATGAAGAGGGATCCTTGAATGTGAATGCAGCCCGCAAATTCCGTTCAATTGACGAAGCGGTATTTGATCAGGGTCCACACGGCGACCACTGCGTCATTCAAACGGACTTTCTTTCCCTCCCGAAAGGAACGGGGATAATAGCGGATGGGGACCTCTTCGATCCGGATTCCCCGTCTGGCGATTTTTGCGGTTACCTCCGGGCAGAATTCAAATCCTTCGCATGTCAGGGGGATCCCCTTCAGGAGGTCCGTTTCAAACATCTTGTAGCAGACCGGCTCGTCGGTCAGCCGCTGCCCGTAAAGAAGGTTCGTCAGCAGGCTCAATATTTTCCGCGCGAAATAAAAACGAATGAGGGAAGGGGTGCCCCGGCTGATCCGCCTCGAACCATAAACGACGGGGCAGCCCGTCTCCTCATGGCGGACGATCATCTTCAGGTAATCCTGCGGGTCGAGCTCCAGATCAGCGTCCTGGATGATGACCAGATCCCCCGTGACCTCGGGGAGGGCGCGCCGGATGGCCGCCCCTTTTCCACTATTGTCGCTGCAGCGAATGATCTTGATCCCTCCCTTATCCCGGAAAGGATCGAGGAGCAGTGAGGTGAAATCCGTGGAGCCGTCGTCCACGATGATCACCTCTTGCACGACTGAAACGGCCAGCACCTTCTGAAGGAGAATCGGCAGCGTCTTTCCCTCGTTGTAGGAAGGGATGATGACGGAAAGTCTCGGCGGTCCTTTTTGCGCAGGCATGAACTCCCCGTTCTTATCCCCTAACGGTGTTTGTTCGTTTCAATTTCGAAAGGAGAAAAGCGTTTCCGGCCGGTCATCAGTCCGTGATCCGCAGGCACTCCTGGAGATATTTTCGCAATTCCCCGTAATCGG
>JAHFBU010000010.1:3013-15047 GCA_023249795.1 Syntrophaceae bacterium | reverse complement strand
AACGTCGAAGTCCGGTACCGTGTCGACGGCGACTGCGCGATCTACCAGACCCTCCCCTACAGTTATCGCGCGGCGGTCATCTCCCGCATCAAGATCATGTCGAACCTCGATATCACGGTCAGGCGTCTTCCGCAGGACGGCAAGATCAAATTCAGGAAACCGGGCGGCGAGGAGATCGAGCTGCGCGTGGCAACGATACCGACCCAGGGAGGGGTCGAGGATGTCGTGATGCGTATTCTGGCCAAGGGCGGGGATACCCTGCCCCTGACCTCGATGGGGATGTCAACGCGCAATTTCAAGGAGCTCAAGGGTGTCCTGGACAAGCCCTACGGGATGATTCTCGTCGTCGGTCCCACCGGCTCCGGGAAGACGACCACGCTGCACGCCGCTCTCCACGAGATCAACACGCCCGACCGTAAAATCTGGACAGCCGAGGACCCCGTTGAAATTACGCAGTACGGACTGCGCCAGGTTCAGGTCCAGTCGAAGATCGGCTTTGACTTCGCCGCCGCCATGCGCGCTTTTCTGCGCGCCGACCCGGACGTGATCATGGTGGGCGAAATGCGCGATTTCGAAACCGCCAAGACCGGCGTCGAGGCGTCGCTGACCGGGCATCTTGTGTTCAGCACGCTCCATACGAACAGCGCTCCGGAAACGATCGTCCGCCTCCTGGACATGGGAATCGACCCGCTTAATTTCGCCGACGCCCTCCTGGGAATCCTTGCTCAGCGTCTCGTCCGAACCCTCTGCAAGAAATGCAAGGAGGCCTACCATCCGACGGAGCAGGAGTTTAGCGAGATCGTACAGAGTTACGGCGAAGAGTCTTTCAAGAAGCTCAACATCGCTTATGACGACAAATTCACCCTGTATCGCCCGAAGGGCTGCGATGTGTGCGACAAGTCGGGATACAAGGGCCGGATGGGCATCCACGAACTCATCGTCGCCACGGACGGCATGAAGCGGCTCGTTCAGCAGCACTCGTCAGTCGAGGTCATGCGGGATCTGGCAATGGAGGAAGGGATGACGACCCTGTTGCAGGACGGCATCTACAAATCGATCCAGGGGGTCACGGACTTCAAGCAGGTGAGACGGGTCTGCATCAAATAGAGTTCCGGGAGTTCCGGAGACATGTTCCGGAAGTCCGAAGGGATAGGAACGTGTCCCCGGAACTCCCGATCAAAGGGGACGGATTTCAAATCTGTCCCCTTTTTTTATACGCTTCGCTCTTCGGTTCTTGCACGCCTTGCATCTGAACATTTTTGAACAGCCTATTAAAGAGGTTCGAAGCTTGCGGAGCTTATTACGAGGCCGTCACCCCTTGCCAAGCTTGTCTTTCCAGATGCTGATGTGGTGCAGCGCGTCGAGCGGGGTCAGATTCATCGGATCAATGGCGCGGATCTCGTCCAGTACGGCGTCCCGCTCTCCTGCAAAGAGGCTGAGCTGGTTTGCGTTCTTCCGGTCCGCCTTTCGCCCCCGGGCGATCTTCGGCATCCCGGCCTCGTCGAGCTCCCCCTTTTCCAGGTTGCGGAGAATCTCGTTCGCCCGGACCACCACGTCGGCCGGCACCCCGGCGAGGCGCGCCACCTGTATGCCGTAGCTCCGGTTGGTCCCCCCCTCCATGATCTTCCGCAAGAAGATGATCTTCTCCCCCCACTCCCGGACGGCGATGTTGAAATTCCGGACCCCCGCCTTCGTGACGGCGAGATCCGTGAGTTCGTGATAGTGGGTGGCAAAGAGGGTCCGCGCACCCAGCGAAGGCGCATCATGGATGTGTTCCGCGACCGCCCAGGCGATGCTGAGACCGTCGAAGGTGCTTGTTCCGCGCCCGACCTCGTCCAGTATGATCAGGCTCCGTTTCGTGGCGTGCCGGAGGATGTCGGCCACCTCGGTCATCTCCACCATGAAGGTGCTCTGGCCCCGCGCCAGATTGTCGGCCGCGCCGATGCGGGTGAAGATCCGGTCCACCACCCCGATCCGCGCCTTGGTTGCGGGAACAAAGCTGCCGACCTGGGCCATGAGAACGATCAACGCCACCTGACGGATGAAGGTCGATTTTCCGGCCATGTTCGGCCCGGTGATGATCAGAAAGCGGTTGCTCTCCAGATCCAGCAGAAGGTCATTGGGAACGAAACCGGTCCCGCCGGCAAGTCGTTCGACGACCGGGTGGCGGCCGTCGGTAATCGCAATTTCATCTTCACCATCGACGACGGGACAGCAGTAGTTATAACGCTCGGCTACCTCGGCCAGCGACGCGATGGCGTCCAGATCGGCGATCCTCGCCGCTGTCCCCTGAATCCGGCGGATCTCCCCCGCAATCCGTCCCCGGATGTCAGTGAAGAGATCGTATTCCCGCGCCTGCCGCCGCTCTTCCGCATGCAGGACGGTCTCCTCATAACCCTTGAGCTCCTCGTTGATGTAGCGTTCCGCGTTGACCAGCGTCTGCTTCCGGATATAATCCGCGGGAACCAGGCGGGCGTTGGCCTTGGTGACCTCGATGTAATACCCGAAGACACTGTTGAAACCCACCTTGAGGGAGTTGATGCCTGTCCGCTGCCGCTCCTTCTCCTCCAAAGCAGCAATCCATTTCCTGCCGTCCCGGACAATCGAGATCAGTTGATCCAGCTCCGGATCATACCCCTCCCGGATGATCCCCCCCTCGCGGATCGTAAGCGGTGGATCATCCACAATCGCGCTTTCGATCAAACTTCCGAGGTCCGTCATCTCGTCGATCCCGTCGTGAATCGCCCGCAAGAGAGGGGCCTCGCTTCCGGTGATAGCCTCGCGGAGACCCGGCACGGCCTGAATCGAGGTTCGCAGCGCGACAAGATCCCGGCCATTGGCGAGCCCCACGGCGATCCGGCTTCCGAGGCGCTCCAGATCGTAAACCGATTTAAGAATCCCACGGAGCGCCCCCCGCAGGAGGTGCTCTTCACGGATTTCGGAAACGGCGGCCAGCCGCTCCCGGATTCGGTGCGGATCGCGAAGCGGGTGGTTCAACCACCAGCGAAGTCTCCTCGCCCCGAGGGAGGTCACGGTCTCGTCAAGCACATGAAAAAGAGAGCCGCTCTTCTTCCCCTCGGCAATCGTGACAAAAAGTTCGAGGTTCCGTTTGGCGACCTCGTCCAGGATCAGGTAAGCGCCGCTTTCATACTCGGTCAGCTCGTTGATATGGTCGAGACGGTCCTTCTGCGTCTCCATCATGTAGGCCAGAACGGCGCCGGCCGCGGCCGCCGTCGCCGGATGGGATTCGAGGGCCATTCCCGACAGCTTCTCCTCCGGGAAATGGCCGCGCAGGAGGGCTTCCGCCGCTGCCGGATCGAAACGGTCCGGCGAAAGGCGGTTGACCCGGCAGCGCTCCCCCTCTCCGACAATGGCCCGAATCAGGTCGCCGTCGGAAAAGTTCTCCACGATGAGAAGTTCACGGATCGCCAGTCCTGATGTCTGCACCAGGAGGAATTCGCGGTCATCCGTCTCGGTGCACCGGAATTCTCCGGTAGAAATATCGACAAAAGCAAGGGCGAAACGACCATCCCGGAGGACCAGGGCCGCAAGAAAATTATTCTCCTTGGCGTTGAGATTCTCCGTGTCGAGAACGAGACCGGGAGTGACCACGCGGATCACCTCGCGCTTAACCACCCCTTTGGCGAGCCTGGGATCCTCCATCTGCTCGCAGACGGCCACCTTGAACCCTTTTTCGATGAGTTTGGAAATATAGGTGGAAGCCGCATGGTAGGGAAAGCCGCAGAGAGGGATGGCGTCTTCCTTGTTCTTGTTCCGCGATGTCAGCGTGATCTCGAGGACCTTGGAGGCGGTCACGGCATCCTCGTAGAACATCTCATAGAAGTCGCCCATCCGGAAGAAGAGGATACAGTCCGGATAGCGCTCCTTGACCTCCCAGTACTGACGCATGGCGGGACTCAGATCGTTCACTCCCATCGACCACCCTTATTTTTCAGATCGATGTCGTCCGTCCTTTCCACCTTTCCACTGCCGCCGATGAAGGCGTTCAGCAACCAGCTCGCTGCTCCGATGATCAGGGCCCCCCAAACGGCGGTCCAAAATCCCCGAACGGTGAACCCCGGAATGACGGCAGAGACGATCATGAGCATCAGCGCGTTAATCACAAAAGTGAAAAGACCGAGGGTCAGGATGTTCAGGGGCAGCGTCAGCAGGATCAAAATGGGACGAAAGAATGCATTGAGAATCCCCAAGAGGGCCGCGGCAAGAAGGGCCGGAAAAAAACCGCTCACGCGGATGCCGTCCAAAAGCCAGCAGGCAATCAGAACGGCCGCCGTCAACACGAGCCATCGCAACATGACACCCCTCATGGCAATCCTCCGATCGTTTTCATTCACTCAAATGTTTTGAATTTCTCTTTTCCGGCGCCGCATACCGGGCAAACTTCCGGCAGAATCCCGTCCGCAACATAGCCGCAGACCTGACAGACGTGATAGGTCGTCTCCCGTTCTTCCAGCAGGTGGTTCATCGCCTCCCTGTAGAGCTTCGCGTGGGTCTCTTCAACATCCCGGCTCTGGCTGAACTGGAGGGCCGCGGCATGGTTTCCTTCCGCCTCGGCCTCTTGGACAAAGCGGCCGTACGCGACCTCCGCCACGCCCTGCTCCGACTGGAAGCTCTCCGCAAGATTTTCCTCCGTCGTCTTGATCGCCTTCAGAATCTTGAGCGCCCTCGCACCGTGGATCTCCTCGGACCAGGCGATCACCCGGAAGAGCTTCGCAATCTGCGGATACCCCTCCTCTTCCGCCTTTTGGGCGAACACCCTCAGCCGCAGGGCCGCCTTGGCCTCACCCTCGTAGGCCTGCTGTAATGCGTCCCTCGTTCCAGACATGTCGTTACCCTCTTTCGCTTATGGAAATCATGATCCCGGAAGGGCGCATTGGAGATTTTTCGCATCGAAAAATGTCCAGCGCACGGAGGAATCACGATTTCCACATGTCCCTACTCTCGGGCCAATGGCGGCTTGCCCTATTCCGGCGCAAACTCATCCCTGCCCGCACCGCAGACCGGGCAGACCCAGTCTTCGGGAAGCTTTTCAAAAGAAACGCCCGCATCAATCCCAGCCTCGAGATCACCCTCTGCCGGATCATAGACATAACCGCAGATATTGCATACGTACCTTCCCATGATCATCCTCCATTCCTATTTTGTTAGAAGCTATATCAATGTCGCCTGCTATCTTACAGACGACACCGGACCTTCTCCGCCATTGTTCTCCCAAGGTCGTAACAACGGGTAAGAACCTCGGCAACCGGCACGTTCCTTGCCCTGATCCCCTCCCCCGCCTTTTCGACCTTCATCTCCGTAAGAATCTCCTCGATCTCCTTCACCGCCTCCCCGCTCCAGCCGTAGGATCCGAAGGCGGCGCCGATGAGATTCCTCGGCTTCAACCCCTTGAGATAGGTCAGAACGTCGGCCATGTTTGGAAGCAGGTGGTTGTTGAGCGTAGGCGAACCGACGGCAATCGCCCCCGCGCCCATCAGTTCATAGGCCACATCGCTCCGGTGCACTTCATCCATGGACATGAGCTTGACATGCAACCCTCCCGCCGCAAGCCCCTCGCCGATCGCCCGCGCCATCTTTTCCGTGCTGTGCCACATCGTCGCATAGACGACCACTGCCCTCGCCTCCGGCCTTTGAGCGGCCCATTTCGCATAACTCCCGATGATACCCCCGGTCTCCTTGCGCCAGATCGGTCCATGGTCCGGGGCGATGGTCCTGAAGACGAGGCCCGCGGCGGTCACCTTCTCTATGAGTTTCAGCACCAGCGGCGAGAAGGGCAGGACGATGTTCGCATAGTAGGTCGCCGCCTCGTAGGCGAGGATGGCCGGGTCGCACTCGTCGGCAAAGCGCTCCGAGGATGCCAGGTGCATCCCGAAGGCGTCCTGAGAGAAGAGGAGTTGCTCCTCGTTCAGGTAGGAAACCATACTGTCCGGCCAATGGAGCATTCGGGTCTCCATGAACGTCAGCGTGCGGTTGCCGAGGCTGAGCGTCTCCCCATCCTTGACGGCCGTGATCTCCCGGTCGAATGTGAAGAGTTCCTTCAGCGTCTTCGCCCCCACGGCGGAGGCAAACACCTTCTCCGGATTAACCTCCTTGATCACCTCCGGAAGAGAACCGGAATGGTCCATCTCAGAGTGGTTGGAGACGATGTATTCGATCCTGGCCGGATCGACGACGGAAGCGATGCGGGCCATCATCTCCCCGCGAAAGTGGGCCTTGACCGTATCGATCAGCGTGATCTTGTCCGCGAGGATCAGATAGGCGTTGTAGGTGCTCCCCCGCTTCGTTTGGTAACCATGAAAATCCCGGATATTCCAGTCGATCGCCCCGACCCACCAGACATCGTCCGTCACCTGGACAGCCTTGAATATCTCTTTCATCACTTCACCTCATTCAAATTTTTCATCCTGCGACCCCGCCGTTACAATCCCCGGATATGCCCTTCCCACCCCGATGGACCGCGGGCATTCTATCACGGGCGGCCGATTTTCTGCCAACGATAAATCACTCCAAATCGCGGGACAGAGGCAAAGATAACCTCCCCGCTTTTTCTGCAAGACGTCTATTGACAAAGCCACTTCGATATACTATGAGACTCCCGCATTCACCGATCTTCCCCAGTAGCTCAGTCGGTAGAGCAGATGGCTGTTAACCATCTTGTCCGTGGTTCGAGTCCGCGCTGGGGAGCCAACAAACCAAAGGGGCCAACCGAAGCAGGGTTGGCCCCTTTTTTTCATACCATTCCCGGGATATATTGCCCGGAAGCCCATAATTTACGGCCAAGTTTCCATTGACATGAAAGCCAGTCTTGTCCTATCGTTGCGCTCCGAAAAGTAAATCATTATCCGCTGCTATGGCAGCAATAAGCAAAGTAAAGGAGGAACGGAATATGAAGAAGCATTACATGGCAACCGTTGGCGCAATTCTCGTCAGCTTACTTCTGTCGATATCCACGGCAGAAGCGCAAACCCCATCAATGCACGAGTCCGGGTCGTCCCCCCAGTCCACGGCGGGAGGGGCGACCGTCCAGTCCGTTACCGCCGTGGTGAGCAATCCCATTGTCACCAATCCCACTTTCTCCGCAATCCCGGCACCCCCGCCTGCCGCTCCGGGCGCTCCGCCGGCCGCGCCTTCCCCGCTTGCCGGAACTACCGAGGTGGGCTTCCAAAGCCTATATTCGACCCATATGCAGGTGTACAGCATACCCCTCTCCTACGCTTTCACGGAGAATATCAAGGCTGAACTCTCCCTCCCCTACGTGCGCAAGCAACTGAAAGGGGAATATACGGGTGCCGATCTTACAGCCAGCGGTCTCGGCGACATAACCGTAGGGGCCAAGTACCGCTACGGCGATATCAGCAGATTCCAGGGGATGACCTCCTTCTACCTGAAGCTTCCCACGGGAGAAAACAAGCAGTTTGAAGACCGGCAGGAACAGTTGGCCCTTGGGACCGGTTCCTATGATTTCATCATCAATCAGAGCGTGACCGGTTTTTTCGGCAACTTTCTGGTTATCGCCAATGTCGGTTACACCTTCACCACGAAGGGCGATTATACGGAAACCAATAACTGGGGCGCAAACGTCCTGTACGAAAATCGGGCGGGAAACGTATTCCACTATATGGTTGGCGCGGAGTATTACACACCCGTACCCAAGCTTGTGGCTTACGCAAATCTGGCGGGCATTATCATGGGGCACAGCCATATCAAAGAATCATACCGGGACTTGCCTTTCTTAAACCGTGACGAGGACAAGAGGGACAGTCTCAAGACACTGGATCTCATCGTCGGCTTGCAATATATGTTTAAGGAAAAAATGGGCTTTCGCCTCGGCATGGTTGTTCCCGCTTTGACGGGATATGACCCCGATGCCGTCGATACGCAAAGCCGCGACTGGGTGTTTGATTTCGGATTTACCGGAAGATTTTAGAAAACAAGGGTCTAAAATGAAAGAGTGCGTCATCGTATCCGCATGTCGGACCGCCGTCGGCGCCTTCGGCGGAACACTGAAGAATCTCAACTGCGCAACGCTGGGCAGCATCGTCATGAAAGAGGCTGTGAAAAGGGCCGGAGTCGACCCCGGTCTCATCGACGATGTCCGCTTCGGCTGTTGCATGGAACCGGCGGATACCCTGAACGTCACCCGGATTGCAGCCCTGCTGGCGGGCATTCCGGAGACCGTCACGGCCGTCACGGTAAACCGTGTCTGCATCTCCGGGATGGAGGCCGTTGTGTCCGGCATGGCGATGATCCAATCCGGCATGGCGGGATGGAACACATGTCGGGGATCGCCTATTCCGTCCCCGCGGCCCGTTGGGGATGCCGACTCCAGGACCAGGTCTTTGTTGATGACCTTATCCACGGCCTTTATGCCGGATCGCACCTCGTCCCCGGCCTTGAGAAGGGGCCGGTCAAGGAGGGGGGAGTCGTCGAACTCTTCCGGGGAAAACCCTACATCATGGGGATCACCGCCGAACTGATCGCTCAGATGTACAATCTTAGCCGTGAGGAGATCGATGAGGTTGCCCTGCGAAGCCACAACAACGTTGAGAGGGCTACGAAGGAAGGGGATTTTCAGGAAGAGATTGTTCCCGTGGAGATCCCCCAGCGGAAAGGAAAGCCGCCTGTGGTCTTTTCGAAAGACGAACATTTCCGCCCCGGCCTGACGGCTGCCGACCTCGCGGCCCTTCCCGCCGCATTCATTCCCGGAACCGGCAAGGTCACGGCGGGAAACTCCTCCGGCGTAAACGACGGAGCGAGCGCCATGATCATCATGTCCGCCGAAAAGGCGATCGAGCTCGGACTGAAACCCCTTGCCCGGATCAGAGCGGTCGGACGCGGCGGCTGCCACCCCTCCATCATGGGTTTGAGCCCCGTACCGGCTGTCCGGAATCTCCTCCAGAAATCCGGTTTGAAGCTTGCCGACTTTGAACTGATCGAGGTGAACGAGGCCTTCGCCGCCCAGTACCTGGGCTGCGAACGGGAACTCGGCCTCAACCGCAAGCTGACGAACATCAACGGCTCCGGGGTCGGCCTCGGCCATCCCGTGGGCTCCACGGGATGCCGGATCATGGTCACCCTGCTCCATTCGATGGAGAAACGTGGAAAGACCCTCGGCATGGCGACACTCTGCGGCGGCGGCGGCGTCTCGCTGGCAACGGTTCTGGAGATGTGCTGAATCAGGTCGATTCCTTTGAACCGTATATATGCAAAACATTAAGGATGTCGTAAGTGATGAGTGTACGGGTTCATCCGACTGATTCGTGGCTCCGACGCATAGGTAGATGAAGGGAGTCAAGGCTCAATTCAACGGGTGTCGAATCAAAATTACATTCGAACCACTCGGTCATCTTCCGACTTCCGCCGCCGGCTGCTGCCTCTTGTCGCCCCCCATAAGAATCGGGATTGACGCTGCCGTTTCTGCCTCCGGCTTACCACCGATCGTTGCATCCGCGGCATCCGGGTTGGCGGCATCGCCCGGTGAATAGGGCGTCGGCGATCCGTTTTCAGTAGGGTCGTTCAGCATCTGTTCGTATTCGGAGATGGCGATTCCCCGCCGCACCATGATCCGATAGACCGCCTCCGTCCGGCTCTCCACATAAGGACCTCCCCCAACGGGGTTGTAGCGGAGCGGGCTGGGCAGAACCACCGCAAGCGCCGCCGCCTCACGCGCCGTCAGTTCTCCTGCACCCTTCCCGAAGTAATGGCGCGCGGCGGCCTCGATGCCGAAGATCCCGTCCCCCCACTCCGCAACGTTCAGGTAGAGTTCGATGATCCGCCGCTTGGAGAGATTTCGCTCCAGGCGCCAGGTCAAAATCGCCTCCTTCAATTTCCGGATGGGGTTCCTCGCCGGGGTAAGGTAAAGGTTCTTCGCGAGCTGCTGGCTGATCGTACTCCCCCCCGCCTTGAAGCGCCCCTTCTGGAGATCCTTCTCAATTGCCTTCTGGATCGCCGTGAAATCGAATCCCTCATGGGACCAAAACTTGTCATCTTCGGCAATGATAACTGCCTTGACCGCATAGGGGGAGATCGATGAGAGCGGTACCCACTCCTGCCGGATATGCCGGTTGAGACCGGCCATCTCCCACTGCCGCTCCCGGTACTCCATGAACGCAGTCCTGGCCGGGCGCTCCCGTTTCAGCCGGGAGACATTCGGATACAGCAGATAAGATGCGATGTTCAATATGAAAGCCGCCGCCAGTAGAATCGCGGCGCGCCTGGTCCATTTCTTCCACATTTTCCACAATCCCTGAACCGGCTATTTCCATGTCGCCGGATGGACGGGAACATACCCCATTTTTTCACGCCGTGCAAAGTGGAAGACGAAAGGGACTGTCAGAATATTCTTGACACGATACCGGGATTCACCATATTTGGCTCACGCACAAAATATCGGTACGGGACAAGATGCTTGGAGGCCGAAGATGGATGAACTTTTGCAATTGGGGAAGCAGATTCTGGCGTCACAACCGTTCAGCACGCTTGTCGGCGCGGAACTGACGGCCTTTTCGCTGGGTCGGGTCGAGCTGGCCGTTCCGATCACGCCCAACCTTAAACAGCAGAACGGCTTTGTGCACGGGGGTGTGATCAGCTACGCGGCAGACAACGCGCTCACGTTTGCGGGTGGTAGCGCACTGGGTCCGGCAGTCGTCACATCTGAGTACAAGATCAATTATCTGAAGCCTGCGATGGGAACCTTGTTGATTGCCAGAGCGACAGTCATCCATTCCGGCAAGGCCCAGGCCGTTTGCCGTTGCGAGATATTCACGGTGAACGACGGAAAAGAGGAATTGTGCGCCGTTTCGCAAGGCACCATCGCCAGGATCGGCCGATCCCCAGGGGATCATGCCTGATTTCAGTAAGTTGGCGTCATTTAAGAATTTTGGGTTGACTTCCGGCATCAATTCCGATAAACGTCCCCACAGTTCTCGTGTGCAGCTTATCAACTTGTCATCCGTCAGACCTAATCTGTGCACCATTCCTTCAAAGGGAGGACTACCGAATGACCATGAGGAGGCACTTCATGATGAGACGGCAGATTTTCCTATGGATAGGATCCGGCGTCCTGTTCACGACCCTGCTCCTTTGCGGTAATGCCTCGGCAAAGGAGACCTATTCGGTTCATCACGGCGATACGCTCTCGAAAATCGCCGCAAACAGCGGCGTTTCACTGAGCGCATTAAAGGCGGCCAACCATCTGAAAGTCAGCCGCCTCCAAGTGGGCCAACGCCTCGTCATCCCCCTCCATCCCGGCAAGAACACCCTGAAACAAGACCCGTCTCCGGCTCCCGATTCCGTAAAGAACGCGATCAGACCGGAGTTGGAGGAAGAAGAAGGGGGGGAGAACCTTCTCGCTCAGGACGTCATTAAGGCGGAAATCGAAATACCGGAGGGAGACAATGCAACGCTCCTCGGCAAGTGGAGCAACCCCGAAGAACCAAAGCTGCTCGTAAAAGTGGCAACGGGTTTTCTTGGCGCCCCCTATCGGCTTGGCGGATCCTCGGTCAAAGGGATAGACTGTTCCGGATTTGTAAAGAAGATCTATGAGTTCTTCAATATCGACCTCCCTCGGACGGCTTTTGAGCAGTCCCACGTCGGGATGCGCGTTGAAAGAAGCGAACTGGCCGAGGGGGATCTCCTCTTTTTCAAAACGAGAAAGGCCGTAGGTCACGTTGGAATCTACATCGGCAACAACCAGTTCGTCCACGCTTCTTCGCGAAAGAAAGGGGTCCGTGTGGATGACCTCAATACCCCCTATTACGACCGGCGCTTCATCCGGGCTGTCCGCCTCAAGGAAAACGTTGGCGGCATGTAAAACACCCCCCACAATCTTCCTGTCTATTTACGAGAAGAACCTTCTGCCGCCATTATAGATAATTATGCCGGGAAACGTGATGCGCTTTTTCGGTTTCGCGGGCTGACGGAGTAATGCGTCGGCGATCATTGCTGCAATAGGAAAGCGGAGTGCCGAAGCATGGCGGAAAAACCGAACATCCGGGACATGTCCCAAAGTGAA
>JAHFBU010000010.1:0-3003 GCA_023249795.1 Syntrophaceae bacterium | reverse complement strand
AAGGAGAAATACCGCGCCCGGCAGGTCATGAAATGGCTCTACACGGGCGGGGTGACCTCATTTGCGGAGATGACGACGCTTGCGAGGGATTTTCGCAGCCGGATGGAGGAACTCACCCGCATCGCAGAGCCCGCAATCGAAGAGATCCAGGCATCGCAGGACGGTACGAAAAAAGTTCTTTTCCGTCTCGAGGACGGTCTCTTCATCGAGAGCGTCCTCATCCCCGGCCGGAACCACTGGACTGCCTGCATCTCCTCCCAGGCGGGCTGCGCGATGGGCTGCCGCTTCTGCCTGACCGGCAGCCGGGGGCTAAAACGCAACCTGCTCCCATCCGAAATCACCGGCCAGATGACGATGCTCCGGCGCCATCTGCCTGAAGGGCCGGAGATCAAGAACATTGTTGTCATGGGGATGGGTGAGCCGCTCGCGAACTATGACAACATGCTGAAGGCGATCCGGATCATCACCTCCGATTACGGCCTCGGCTTCTCCTGCCGGAAACTCACCGTCTCCACGTGCGGCATCGCCCCGCAAATCCTGCAACTGGGGAATGACATCTGCGTGAACCTGGCCATTTCGCTCAACGCCCCCGATGACCGGCGGCGGGATGAGCTGATGCCGGTGAACCGAAAATATCCTCTGGCCGATCTGCTCCGGGCGTGCAGCGAATACCCCATGCCGGGGCGGAGGATGCTGACCTTCGAGTATATCCTGATGGCGGGCGTGAACGATTCCCCGGCCGACGCCGAGATGCTGGCGCGGCTGCTTCGGGGGCTGCACTGCAAATTGAACCTGATTGCCTTCAACGAGTTTCCCGGTTCCGACTATCGCACACCGACCCCTGAGAGGGTTTCGGCCTTCCAGCAGATCCTGCTCGACCGTCATTACACGGCCATCCTCCGCGCGAGTCACGGCAGGGACATTCTCGCCGCTTGCGGCCAGTTGAGCGGTCAGGCGGCCGCCTCCGGTGATTTAACCCCGGCTGGCGGATAAAAGAAAGGCCGCCCTGGGCGGCCTGTTTCTTTATTTCTTCACTTCTTCTCCGGAGATTTGTTTTTAGCGTCTATTTCAGCGATGCGTTTCTTTGTCATGGCGATGAACTGGTTGACCTTCTGATCGAGGCCGACATTCGCATAGTCCCGCGTGATCTTTTCAAACCGTCGCAATGCCGCCTGATACTCCTTGATGTTAAAATAGAATTCCCCGACGTAGAACTCCTGTTCGCCCAGGAGTTTCTTGCAATCCCGAACCTTCGCCTGAGCCAAGGGGGAAAATTTGCTGTCGGGAAAACGGGCCATGAGCCGGTCGAACGCCTTGAGCGCCTTGATGGTCTCCGACTGGTCGCGGTCGATCGACGAGATCTCGTTGAAGTGGCACATCCCGATCTGATACATCACATAGGAAAGGTTTTCGTTCGTCGGATGGAGATTCAGAAATTCTCCGTAGGCCAGATCGGCATCAAGATACTCCTTGTCGCTGAAATAGGCGTCGGCGATTCCCATCTCCGCCATGATGGCGAGCGTGCTCAAGGGATACTCCTCCTTGACGCGCTGAAAAATTTTAATGGCCTCCGGGTAATCCTTATTCTGATACAGCTCCAGCCCCTGCTGATAGAGACCCTCCGGCGTGGAGCGGGACAAGTCTACATTTTTTCCCCAGGGCAACCACATCTTGCAGCCTGAAATCATAATCAAGATCGCCAGGAGCGCCAGGAATATTTTTATATTGCGAACCATCATCCCCTTCCCCGCCTACAGGGCCTTGCCGATAAACGCCTCCAGGCGTTCTTTCGGAACCACGCCGACCAGCGTGTCGAAAACCTTCCCATCCTTGAAGAGAATCAGGGTCGGGATGCTCATCACGCCATACTCAGTGGCCTTTTGCTTGTGATCGTCAATGTTGACCTTCGCCACCTTGATCTGATCGCGATACTTTTCGGCCAGCGCCTCCACGATGGGGCCGACGGCCCTGCAGGGACCGCACCAGGGGGCCCAGAAATCAACCAGGGCCGGTTTGTCGGCCTTGAGAATCACCTCTTCGAAATTGTCGTCACCGACGTGCAACAGCGCTTCTTCTGTCATAAGATGGACTCCTTTCTGTAATTTATCGGTCGGGACTATTGCACAGACGGACAAACGATGTCAATTGAAGATCTCGGCCGAAGATGAGACCGGTTTTGACAGACGCCTGATGATCTGCTATACATCCGCCACCCGTTCCCCCCTTGAATATGGAGAGCGCATGAAACCTTTGGGCATCATTTCGGGAACCCTCCAGCCGCATGGCAAAGAGATCTTAGCGGATCTGGGCGAGGAAACGGTCGAAACCGATTTCGGCCGGACAACGGTCTTTCGCAACGCCAACATCGTTTTCATCGCCCGCCATGGAACCGACCCCCACCGCCACGTTCTGCCGCACCTCATCAACCATCAGGCCAACCTGACGGCGCTGAAGCATCTGGGAGTGCGGGAAATCCTCGGCATCCATTCGACCGGCGCCCTGAAACCCCATCTGAAGCCGGGGACTCTCGTCGTTCCCGATGATTACATCCTGCTTGGGGCAGGACCAATGGTGATCCGGGAAAGGGCAACGCATATCGTTCCGGTTCTGAGCGCGGAAGTCCGGCGGAAGGCGCTGGAGGCAATTCGCGACTGCGGCCTCGATTGCATTGATGGCGGGATCTACTGGCAGACCACCGGCCCCCGCCTCGAAACGCGGGCGGAGATTGTCATGATTTCCCGGTTCGCCGACCTCGTAGGGATGACGATGGCAAGCGAAGCGATCATCGCCCAGGAGCTGGGAATCCCCTTCGCCTCGCTCTGTTCGGTGGATAATTTTGCCCACGGCCTGGAGGAGAAGGCGCTGTCGATGGAGGAGGTCCTTCGGCACGCCCTTCTTCCGCCCTGACCGCGTGGCCCAAGTGATCGCCAAGATCAAGGCAGCCAACCAAGGCCCGCTCAAGGACGAGCACGTGGCCGCAGTCTGGCGCGAGATCATGTCGGC
>JAHFBU010000179.1 GCA_023249795.1 Syntrophaceae bacterium | reverse complement strand
GTTGTGGACGGCGACCGTAAACCGGATACCCGTCGCCTGGAGGCCGTGGCAAAGGAAAAACAGATTTGGGAAGAGGAACTCGTAAATGATGCGATGGTGGGCGGCGATCCCATCAACCCGCGCCGGGTTCTTCTGGAAATCTCCCGGGCCCTCCCGGACAATGCCATCGTGACCACCGATATCGGTAACGTCGCCTCTACGGCCAACAGCTACCTCAAATTCAACCAGTCCCGGACCCACATTGCCGCGCTCACCTTCGGCAATACAGGGTTTGCCTACCCCGCCGCGCTCGGTGCACAGATCGCGAAGCCCGATGCGCCCGTCATCGCCATCGTCGGTGACGGCGCCTGGGGGATGAGCCTTCACGAGGTCAGCACCGCCGTGGAGCATAACCTGCCCGTGGTGGCTTGTGTCTTCCGAAACATGTGGTGGGGCGCCGAGGCAAAAAACCAGGTGGACTTCTACAACGACCGGTTCATCGGTGTGGACATCCCCACGCCGGAGAGCTTCGTGCCGGTGGCAAAGGCGATGGGCGCCGAAGGCCTCCGGGTAGAGCGGCCTGAAGATATCCGGGATGCCTTCGATCAGTGCATCAAGAGCCGCAAGCCCACGGTACTGGAATTCCTGGTGGACGGAAAACAGTTGGCGCCGCCGTTTCGAAAGGACGCTCTCTTCCTGCCGACGCGTCATTTGCCAAAATACGCCCATCTGGATTACCGAAACTGGTAATGGGAATATCCTCGCGGAAGCCGTAGAATATTGGGGACATGATGCGATCCCTTCGGGCTTCTGCATCACGTCCCAAACGTGTAAAGATCGGGGACATGTTCCGGAAGCCCGAAGGGATCGGAACGTGTCCCCGGAACCGGAATGACACAGGAGGCAACGATGTACCAGGATCTGAAAGGAAAGACGGCCGTTGTTACCGGCGCGGGCAAGAAGACGGGCATCGGTTACGCGATTGCGGAGAAACTTGCCTCCTGCGGCTGCCACGTCATCATCGCAGACTTGGGTAAAACACCCATCCCGGGAGAATCCCTGAAATCGGCGACGCGCGACGAGATGGACGCCATTGCCTCAGAACTGTCAAAAACGCATGATGTCAGGACACTGGCCGTGGCCGTCGATGTTACGGATAAGAACGCTATCGACGCCATGATGGAGACCGTCAAAGGCGCTTTCGATCATGTTGATATTCTCTGCAACAATGCGGGGGCATCCTTCGGCGTCCCGAACACGGTTCTGAGTTATGATGAAGCGGCCTGGATCAAGACGGTCGATGTGAATCTTTTTTCCGTTTTTCGTGTGTCGCGCGCCGTGATCCCGCTGATGGCAGGCAAACCGGCGGCCATCGTCAATACGGCATCGCGCGCCGGCAAGGTGCCGCCCATCTTCAACAGCGCTTACGCGGTGGCCAAGGCGGGGGTGATCATGCTGACCAAAACCATGGCCAGGGAATTGGCGGGCATGGGAATCCGGGTCAATGCCATCTGCCCGGGACAGATCGCCACGGATCTGGAAAAGTGGCGCTTCGGGCTGGAGGCATCCATTTTCAGCACGACGATTGAGGAACGGGAAAAGGAGATGTGCAAGACCATTCCGCTGGGGTATATCGGTCTTCCCGGCGATGCCGCCGACCTGGCCGTATTTCTGGCTTCCGACGAATCCCGGTATATGACCGGACAGGCCATCAATATCGACGGCGGTCAGTGCATGGAACTGTAACCGAACGACATTTTGGTCTTCAAAGGAGGATCATGAATTACGATGCCATCAGAATAATTCAAGGTGAATTGGATTCAGGTGAACAGTATATCTGGTCGGGTATTCCAAAACAGGGAATATTTTTTCGAGCCTCCGACATTTTTATGATCCCGTTTAGCCTGCTATGGGGCGGCTTTGCAATATTCTGGGAAATCATGGCATTATCGATTCCCGCGCATGAGGCCGGTCCGGTTAGCATTATCTTTCCATTGTTCGGCATACCCTTCGTGATCGTTGGCTTGCACATGATATTCGGCCGTTTCATATATGATTCAAGAATGAGATCAAAAACCTTCTACGGGCTTACGGATCAAAGGGTAATCATTGTGACTGAATTGTTCCGCAAAAAAGTCAAAAGCTTGAACTTGCGAACAATGTCAGATGTCTCATTATCTGAAAAATCAAACAAATCAGGTACGATTACCTTTGGCCAGGAAAATGCGTTGTTATCATTCTTGGGTGCATACAGTTTTACCGGAATGAGCGGCGGTTCGAATGTGCCTAAATTTGAGTTTATTGATAATGCCAAGAATGTGTACAACCAAATTCGTGATCTTCAAAAGAGGATCTGACGCATCATTGTTCCCCGAGCACTGATGCCCCAGGTAAATATTTTTGTTCAGGAGGATATCGCATGGATAAGATCATTGGTGGTCAGCTTGTAGCCGAGGCCTTGATCGAGCGGGGCGTGGATTACGTCTTTTCCCTCAGCGGCGGACACATCACGCCCATTTACCAGTATCTCGAAAATTCGAAAATCACCATCTTTGACACGCGCCACGAACAGGCCGCCGTCTTCATGGCCGAAGCCTGGGCCAGGATGAACCGAAAACCGGCGGTCGCCATGGTCACCGCCGGACCGGGCTTCACCAATGCCCTTTCGGGCATCGCCAGCGCCAGACTCTCCAATACCCCGGTGATCCTCATTGCCGGTTGCGTGGGGCTCGAAAGCGTGGAGAAACTTGATCTTCAGGATATGGCCCAGCTTCCCGTGATTTCGCCCATGGTCAAGAAGGCTTTTGTCTGCCAGATTGCGGAGCGGATTCCCGAATATATCGATATGGCTTTCCGCACGGCCATGAGCGGCCGCCCCGGCCCGGTCTATTTGGAGCTTCCCTGCGATATCCTGAATGCCACGATCGATCCGGCCAAGGTCAAGAAGATGCATACGAGATTGGATTCCAAGCCCGTCGACCGGGAGAACACCGCGAAGATCGTCGACCTCCTCAAGGCGGCGAAAAATCCCGTCGTCATCGCGGGCAGCGGCGCCTGGTATGCCGACGCCGGAGAGGAGCTCATCGCGTTTGTCGAAAAAGCGGGAATCCCCGTCTTCACGGCGGGCGCGGCGCGGGGCATCGTTCCCGACACCCACCCCCTCTGCTTCGAATCGTCGATGGCGATACGCCCGGGTGCCGCCATGCTGGGCCTTCTGAGCACCGATCTGGTGCTGTTCCTCGGAGACAGCCTGAGTCTATTTTACATCTTTGGAGAAATCTTCCCGGCTGCCGCCAAATTCGTCCAGGTCGATATCCTGGCGGATGAGATCGGCCGCAACCGCACCGTCGATCTGGGGATCGTCAGCGACATCAACTCCTTCCTCGCGGAATTGAACGGCATACTGGACGAGTCCGTCTGCGCCGGCTTAAGGGAGCAGTTCAAACCCTGGGTTTCGACTCTCATCGGCGCCGAAAAAGAGAGCAAGGAGCAGGCGAGATCCATGTGGGAGTGCGAGACGCTGCCGATTCATCCGATGCGTCTGGCGAAAGAGGTCAACGATTACATGGATCGCGAAGACGACATCGTTGTTGCCGACGGCGGCGACACGACCGTCTGGATGGGGATGACCCGGACGGTCCGCAAAGGCGGCGCCTATCTGGATTACGGCCTTTACGGATGTCTCGCGGTGGGGCTTCCTTACGCCATTGCGGCAAAGCTGAAGAACCCGGACAAACGCGTTCTCGCCATCATGGGCGACGGCTCAACCGGTTTCAATTTCATGGAATACCACACCGCTATCCGCAAGAAGATACCGATTGTGGTGGTCATCGGCAACGATCAGGCCTGGGGGATGATCATGCACAGCCAGACCCTGCGCATGGGGCATCATATCCCGGACGGAACGGAACTGGGCTGGGTGGATTACCATAAAATGGTCGAGGCCCTCGGCGGGTTCGGAATCTGCGTGGAAAAGCCCGAGGATATCCGTCCGGCGCTGGAGGCGGCCTTTGCCTCCGGAAAGACGGCCTGCATCAACGTCAAGGTCGATCCCTCGGTGATCAGTCCGGGTAGCGTGGCCCTTGCCAATCTCGGTGGATACAAGAGCAGTTGAGATACTGGGGACATGTTCCGAATGCCCGAAGGGATCGGAACGGGTCCCCGGAACACATTAGGAGGCCCACATGAGCGACGCGGCTGCACCCAAAGCGTACAAGCTGTCAAAA
>JAHFBU010000178.1 GCA_023249795.1 Syntrophaceae bacterium | reverse complement strand
TCATCAGGAGCGTGATCGGCCCGCCGATCCCGAAGTGGGTGAAGAGCATCTCGCCCATCCGGCTCTCGATGACGGTGCCTTTCCGGCGCCTTCGCTCCACCCCCCGTCCGACATCCTTTATCGGTGTCAGGGAGGGATCGATCTCTTCCGCCGGACCGCTGAAGGCGGTGAGTCTGACATTTTTGAGGCTTACCCCCTGCATCGCCTTCGCCCGCCCGATCTCCATCACGACGAGCGGCACGAGGGCGGGACGGAGCTTCGTGACGGTATGGCCGAGGGCAACCGCCATCCGGAATCCATCGCCGGTCGAACCGGTGGCCGGCCAGGTGGCGCCTCCGGTCGCCAGGATGACGGCGCGGGCGGGAAAAAGCCCCTCCTCCGTCCGGACCCCCTCGACGAGGCCGTCGCGAACGGCGATCCCGGTTACGGGGAGATCGGTGTGAAGTTTCACGTCATGATCCTTCAGATAACGCCGAAAGACCTTCACGACATCCTCCGCGTCGTCGGAAACGGGAAAGATTCGCCCGCCCCGTTCGACCTTCGTCTCCATGCCGTATCGTTTCAGGAAGGCAAGGAGGTCGTCCCGGAAAAAACGGTGGAATGCGCCGTGGAGAAAACGGCCGTTCGGACCGTACATGGGGAGGAAATCTTCGAGATCGCGATCGTTCGTGAGGTTGCAGCGGCTCTTTCCACTGATGAGAATTTTCTTCCCGGGGCCGTCCGTCTTTTCCAGCAGGAGAACTTCGGCGCCTTGTTCCGCGGCCCGTCCGGCGGCCATCATCCCGCCGGCGCCGGCGCCGACGACGATCACGCGGCCGGATTTCCCCTGCATCAAAGCCCCCCGCCGCCGTTGAGAATCATTCTCCGGAGCAACTCCCAGTCGATGTCGTTGTTCAGGCAATCGCACCGGGCCATCCGAATCACCTGCGGAACGATCTTCTTCTGCTTCAGACGGACCCCCCGGAGGGTGATCGGCGTAGAACGGATGCCCTTCTCGATCTCGACATCACAGACGCCGCCGATCGCCGCGCGGAGCCCCTTCCGGCTGACGAGCCGTTTCGAGAAGTTCGCGCTGGGTGAGATGAAGAACCGCCATCCGTTCTCCTCGCAGAGGGCACGGATCTCGCCGCAGCGGCACTGCTTGCAATTCACGCAAAGGATTCCGTCCTCCTTGGAAAAACGGGCCTTGCATTTCTCCCCGACCAGGCATTGGGGAAGGATGACCGCCTTGTCTGCCGCGGGAACCCGCTCGAACGCCTCACGGTAGTAGGCATTGGCAATGGCGGAAATATCGTAACTCAGGCCGATCCGCGCCAGCAGGGGACGCATCGGAAAAAAGAAGAAGGCGGAAATGAATTTGAACCTGCTGCAATCCCGTGTCATGAAATCCGGTCCTGATCCATCTGGGCTCCCGGCGGGGAAGATCTGCAAAACAGTCTCCCCTCCGCGTGTTTCCGGATCGATACCAAAAAGCCGCCCGGAAAGCAATTTTTTTGCGTCTTTTCGCCTATCGAAATCGAAACATCTATGATATGCCCTTTCATCATTGCCACATGAATCCATGCAATCTGCCCAGGTGCGCGGGAGGTGGAACTTGTATTCCGGAAAAACCGTCTTCGTGGTCAATCCCCATTCAGGAAACGGGGCGACAGGCAAAGAGTGGCCCCGGATCCGCAAAATGGCCGGAGACCTTCTGGGTCCGTTTGAAACCTGCCTGACCGAAGGACCGGGCGATGCCACCTGGATGACCCGGGAACGTCTCCTCCAAGGCGCCGACCTGATCGTCTGCGTCGGGGGCGACGGCACGCTCAACGAAGTGGTCAACGGCTTCTTTGACGACAGAGGCGCCGTCCGGAAGGATGCAGTCCTCGGCTTCGTCCCCAACGGCACCGGTTGCGATTTCCGCCGAAGCGTGCCGATTCTCTCCGGAATCAGGGCCTCCCTGGAAACCATTCGGGAAGGGCATGTCCAGAAGATCGATCTCGGGCGAATCCGCTTTCGGGATCACCACGGTGAAACGGCCACCCGGTATTTTCACAATATCGCAAGCTTCGGTCTCGGCGGGGAAGTCGTGGACCGGGTCAACCGGACGAGCAAGGCCTGCGGGCCGTTCGTCACCTTTATCTGGGGCACGCTTGTCTCCCTCTTCCTCTACGGTAAAAAGCGGATCCGTCTCAAAGTGGACGATGGGGACGAGCAGACGGTGGACGTGCTCAACATCGCCGTCGCCAACGGGCGATATCACGGCGGAGGCATGCTGGTTGCGCCGGACGCCGCGACCGACGACGGCCTCTTCCACGTGACCGTGATCGGCGCAATGATCCTTCCTCTGGTCTTCTGGCACCTCCCAAAACTCTACACCGGAAAGATCAAGAGCATCCGCCAGGTTTCAATGCAGACCGGACGGAGGGTGACCGCCGCCTCGGAGCAGCGGGTTCTGCTCGACATCGACGGGGAGCAGCCGGGAACCCTGCCGGCCGAGGTGGAGATCGTTCCGGCGGCTCTCAACATCATCCTGAAAGCTGATCCGGGCTGCTGAAAAACGACCATCTGCTGCGTTTCCCTCATCCTTCGCCGTTGGCTTCCGGGGACACGTTCCGATCCCTACGGGCTTCCGGAACATGTCCCCGATTCCTCTTGAAGCCTGATCCGGGCTGCTGAATAATTCCCCAGCCCCTGGGGAAAATTTCAACAATCCTCCCTCCGGAGAGCGCGCAAAGACCCCGTTCCCCCAAAGTCGACACCGTTCAATATTTCAGCAGCTTATGCCACATCCTTCCGGATATTCCTTGCTGGCACGTCCATTGCTTATGAAGCAGCGTTCCCAAAGGCCGGGGCGAAGGAAGGGTAGTCGAATGAAACGTTTTCTGACATTGGCGGCTGTTTTCGTAATGATCGGTTTTATGCCGGCCCTTGCCGCGGAAAATTCTTCGTCGCCTCTTCGCGCCCGCATCCCGGAGATGAACGCCGCCGGGAAGGTGCTGGAAGTTTCCGATGCGGTTCTGAAGATCGAACGAACATTGAATGGGAAAGCGGAGGTCATGGAATTCATCCTGGAGAAGCCCTTTCCCAATATCGCCGCAGGCGATCAGATCAAGGTCGGCTACCTGGAAAAGGATGGCCGGAACATTCTGATCCGGGTGGCGCCGGCGCCGAAAACAGCGGTCCTGAAGGCATCCAAAAAGGGTCTCCCGAAGGAGATGAAGGCGGTCGCCCCCCCGGAGGCGCCGGTTACAAAATAGTTTTTACCCTTCACAATGGTTGATGAAGGTAAATCAAGTCAGCTCCTCAAGAACGCCGATCGGCGGCGGACCGGACGGGATCTGACAAAAATCAAAAAGAGGAGGAAGTAAGATGAAACGTTACATGGTATGGGCAATCGCGTTTGTTTTTCTGTTCTGCACGTCCGTAATGGCAGCCGAGAAGGCAGCAGCGCCCGCGGCAGCGGCACCCGCAGTCAAGGCCGAACCCGCGAAGGATATGGCGAAGGACGCGGCGAAGGCAGAGATGAAGGCAGAGAAGAAGGCCGCGAAGAAGGCTAAGAAGGCCGAGAAGAAGGCAGAGATGATGGAGAAGAAGGCCGAAGCCCCGGCTGCGGCGCCCATGGCTGCTCCGGCCCCGGCTCCCGCCAAGAAGTAATCTTTTTTCCAGGCACCAGATGTAAGGGGGTACGGAGATTCGTCTCCGCACCCCTTTTTTTTTATTCGTTGATCATTTGACGCCTCGTAAATAGTTTAAAAAACTTGAATCCGGGGCGTGCATTTTTTCCACCGCCTGACTATAATTGCGGCCAGGCAACAACCGGACTTCCGGAATCCATTCCCTGGGGAGCGACCATGACCGTCCGTACACGCCTGATGATCCTCACATTCCTGGGACTGGTCGCGACGATGGCCGTGTGGGGATGGGTTCAGATTCAGGCGCTGGACCAGATCCTCGTCGAACAGCAGGGGAAATATCTTTCGAGCGTTGCCGAAACGGTCAGCGCATACTACGCCCATTTCCCTACCGGCCAGGGCCTCTCCACATTGGACACCACGCTCAAGGAACAGGTCCAGACCGATATCCGCCTGGCCCGCATCGACATCTTCACCATCGTCAATTACGATATTGACTACATCGAATACATCGCCGGTGCGAGCCGCGTCCAGTACGAGTGGCCGGAGAGCCTGGTCAGTTCCGTGGCCGCTTCGCGAAAGCCCCAGTACGTCCGCCTGCAGATGGATGAAGGGCCCGCCGTCGGGTTGCTCTATCCCGTCACGT
>JAHFBU010000177.1 GCA_023249795.1 Syntrophaceae bacterium | reverse complement strand
TCAGGCCTCCAATCACGATGGAGAGCAGGACGGAAAACAGGGCCAGCTACCAGGGAATATGAACGGGAAGGCGCAGCGTCTTGAAGAGGGGCGCTCCCCCGCCGGGAAGAAAATGGGGAGTCGGGCTCATCTCCCAGGGAATCGGGATGTTCACGGTCATGAATCCGAGTGCAAAAGCCGCCGCAAAGGCGATCGAGAGCCCGATAATCCCGGCAATGAGACACTGGGCGACCGACTCCGCGAGCAGTTGCAGGGTTACGTTCCGCCGGGTCCAGCCCACGGCCTTCAGGACGCCGATCTCCCGACCGCGCTCCGCCAAGTTTCCCGCCATCGTCTTGAAAGCGATGAGAACGGCGATCAGGACGGCTATGAGGGAGGCGACCAGGGTGAATTTATCCGACAGGGCGAAGAAACTCCCCAGCAACTTCAGAAATGAATCCGGGGTTGCGACTGCGGTTTTCGGCCCCATGATGCCTTTGACGGCGAAGGCCACGGAACTGATCTGGTCCTGATCCGCTCGAATGAACAGCAGGTTCACATCCCCCGCGGCGAAGGGGGAGACGGACTGAAGCGGCCTGGAAGCCTTCGCGATGGCCTGCGTCTCCGCAAGCGGCAGGTAAAGGTTGGCGACGGCGATCTTCGCCGCATGGGAGGCGTCCACGAGGCCAACCACGGGAAACGACCGTCCTGCAACGGATACGCTGTCCCCCGGTTTGATCCCGAACTGGCGGGCGTAGGCCGCCTCGACCAGCGCCTCCGGTTTTCCCGCGGCCAGATACCGCCCCTCCCTGACGAAGCTCCTCAGGATCGACGGCCCTACGGGATTCTCCTGTTCGATCCCCAAGACGATCCAGGCGCGGTTCGGATCGAATACCCAGAGGAGCAAGGCCGTGCCGATGCCTCGGACGCCGGGCACCTTTTGGATCCTGTCGATTTCATCCCCGCGGATGGTCACGGCCGAGCAGGGAAAGACCGCTCCAGCCATCTCCTCGGGGACATTTCCCGGCCTCTGCACCGTGATGTCGGCGCCGATCTCCTTCAGCGGAGCGCGGGCTGCCTCATGGTAGGCCAGGGACAGGGCATTGAGAATAACAAGAAGAGCAATCCCGATGGAAAGGCCGATCACGGCCATGGCCGTTCGCCGTCTTTGGCGGGTGAGCTCCTGAAACAGGTAGCGCAGATTCAAGGATTTCCTCCATTTGCTGAAAATGGCGAATTGAATCGCCCGCTGTTCGAAATGGTCCGCAAGAGTGAGATAAACCTTTTTTGCTGATCCGGATTCATGATCTTCTTGGATGCCGCGATATGGGTAATGACCTCTTTCTGAATTTCATCCTGATAACCCGCGATCTCCTTCCGGATCGACTCCGTCCCCGCCAAATCAATCTGATTTTCCCCCAGGGCGTCGATCAGGAGATTCCTTTTGGTTTCAACCGCGGCCTGGAGTTCATCGAGACGACCGTGGAAAGATCGGGCGAGCGCCGTCATTTCCGCCAGTTGTTCCGAAGAAAGATCGAGTTCCTGATAGGCGTAATGGCTCCCCCGGTTAAGCGGGCAAGGCGCCGACGACGACAGGCACCTGCCGCGATAATAGTGGTATCCGACGGTGATCAGGACGGATGCGTTTACGATGAGCGACAGGACTAATATGACAATCAGGGATATTCTCTTCATCTCCGGCGATCCTCCGTTAAACCGGCCATATGCATATATCCATCGCCCAGCGTTCCCGGCGGGACGGCGGCAAAGGCTTGTAAGGAAAGAATGGCCGTGCTGCTTTGCCAATAGACGGCCCCATCATGGACGGATCGTGAACCGGAGACCAGGGCATTCCCCAGATATCCCCCCAACGCCGCCCCCATGAGCATCAGGCCAAGCGCCATAGCAGGGGCCGGGAACCAGACCCACGGAAAGCGCCACTGTGAACGGGGGTCGAAAGCGGTGTGGATTCTGGCGAAAAGACGTTGCTCAAATCCCTGCGAAGCCTCGATTTCCGGGATTGTTTCCAGTTCGTGCCAGAGCTGATCCAGTTCGGAATAGGCCTTCCGGCAATCCGGACACTGCTCCAAGTGGCTGGCGATCCGTTCCCGCTCTTTCCCGACGACTTCACCGTCCTGGTACGCGACAAGCCTTTCTCGGATGCAATGGCATTTCATCTCGATCTCCACTTCTCATCCCAACCCATAGCTTGTTAAACGAGACGGGATGTAAAAACCTGCGGTTGTTTTTTGGATCATGATCCGGGATGCAGCAATTTTTCCCGGAGGGTTCGTTTTGCCCGGACGAGGAGCGATTCGACTGCCGGGGGCGAGCATCCCATGATGCGGCTGATTTCGTCGTAGGAGAGCCCGTCGAATTTCTTCAACAAGACGGCCATGCGCTGGTTGGCCGGCAGATTCCGGAGGGCGGCAAAGATCCTTCGGCTTTTTTCGGCGGCCAGCAGCAACTCCTCCGGCGACCTGACGCCGTCAGATCCGTAAAGTACTTCCTCATTTTCGTCCGTATGGTCGTCACCGCCATAGGGATAAACGAAGGATTGTCTGTGATGTGCCGACTTCAGGACGTCGCGGCATAGATTGACCGCGATGCGATAGGCCCAAGTGGTGAATCTTGCCTTCGGCCGGTAGTCTTTAGCTGCGCGCCACACCCGAAGAAAAAGCTCCTGGGTCAGGTCTTCAGCCTGTCCCCGTTCTCCGATGGTCCGATAGATCAGATTCAGAATGCGTGTTCGGTGGCGGCGAACCAGAATTTCAAAGGCCTGCTCGTCGCGCCGGGCGATCCTGCCCATCAGCTCTTCATCCGATGGCGCATCGTCTTCGATCTCCGTCACATTTGAGGTGACGGCGATGGGGTGTCTATTTTCATCTGCATTGTTCAATGGTGACTTTTGATCCTCGATCAGGATGATCCACGTCAAAACATTCGACCTTTTGAGAAGACGACGATAAGAAACGCGACCCCATCTGTCAAGTTATTATAGAGGTGCGCTCCGGACGTATCCTGTTCGAACGGTCTTCAGGGAACCGCGATTCGGACGTGACAGCAGTCGTTGGCGGACCCTTCTTCGATATGGGCGGCCGATCCGCCGACCTGCCAGAGCCTCTATTTCGATCCCGATTCCGGGATAAGATATGGATACCGATAAACCTACAGTGAACTATCATTGCCAGCAACCCTCCTGTTACCCTATGTTTCAAAATAATGCATGGAGTCATCATAACCCCCACGGACGGGACTCCGGATATAGGCAACAAAGTGTTCAACCGTGCGTGAGGAGGACACAGTCATGACAGAACTCATTCAACGCAGACTGGGCCGGACCGGACGGCAGTCCGCCACGCTCGGCCTCGGCGGCCAGGCCTCGATCCAGTGGCCCGCGGCAGGGATGGACCCCGTCGCCATCATCGAGAAGGCCTGCCGGCTCGGCGTCAACTACCTGGACACCTCCAACATTTACGGTCCCAGCCAGCAACACTTCGGCGAGGCCTTCCGCCGCCTGGGACTCTCCCCGGCGACGGCCGGATATGACCCCGCGGCCCGCGAGCGGATTTATGTTGCTACGAAGACCCACATCCGCACAGCGCGTCGCCCCGCGGGGCAGAACTTCCGCACGGACTTCAGCGAGGGGATGCTGGACGGCTTCCACGTCGCGACGGCCGTGGACGACGTCCGTCGGTCCCTAAGCCTGCTTTTTGGCGACGGAAAGGGCGGCTATCCCGAGGGGGCGTACTTGGACTGCATCCAGTTTCACAACATCAACACCATGGACGAGATCGACATGCTCTACGAAGGGCTCGACGACCCCAGTCCGGAGCGCAACTGGCTGGGGGCGCTCCCGGCGATGCTGGACCTGCGGGAGGGAACAAACCGAACCGGCTGCAATCCCCACCGGGAAAAGCTCATCCGCCATATCGGCATCACCGGCCACTGGAACAGCGCGGCCCACATCTATGCCATCCAGCGGGACAGCCGGCGCGTCCTGGATACCCTGCTGGTCGCGATCAACCCCGGCGACGGCAAATGCCTGGCGCACCGGCACAACGCCATCGCGGTGGCCGCTGCGGCCGGCATGGGGGTGATCGGCATGAAGGTCTTCGCCGATGCCGCCTACTACCACAAGAAGCCGCGGTTCTCCGACCATTCCGACCATGTCTATCACGGGATCGGCTCTCCCGAGCTGCCGAGCGGGGATCTGATCCGCTATGCCCTCTCCATCACCGGGGTGAGCACCGTCATTATCGGGATCGGCCATATCGATGATGATCCCCGGTTGTGCCAACTGCAACAG
>JAHFBU010000176.1 GCA_023249795.1 Syntrophaceae bacterium | reverse complement strand
GGCCGTGTGAGTTCCCCGCGACGGATGCGAACCTCCTGCGGGAGGCTTGCCGTCTCACTGCGAAACTCCCCCTTTCCGAAATCGACCTCCTCATCGTCGAGGAGATGGGCAAACGTTACAGCGGCGCGGGCCTTGACCCTCATGTCATCGGGCGCCTGCGCATCTGGGGCGAGCCGGAACCTGAATCTCCCCGAATCCAGCGCGTGGTCGTCCTTGGGCTCGATCCATCCTCCCACGGAAACGCCCAGGGGGTCGGCCTTGCCGATCTGATCACGCGGCGACTCTTCAACGGCATCGATCTGGCGGTCACTTACAAGAATTCTCTCACCAGCACCTACGTCCAGCGGGGGATGATCCCCATCATCGGCGGTACCGACCGGGAGACGATCATAAGCGCCATCTATTCCATTCCTCTTGTCCGGGGAGATCGGCTTAGAATCGTCTGGATCAGAAATACGAATCAGCTGGAAGAGATCGCCCTCTCCCCGGCGGCGTTGGCCGGTTGCGAGCCGGAGACGCGTCTCGAAAAAATCCGGGAGATCGGATGGGAATTTGACGAAAAAGAGCTTCTGATCCCCTGGGGGAAGAAATCGGAAAAGGAGAAATCATGCATGCCATAAACGTCTGCCCGCCCCCGACGTTTGCCGCCGGGGATAAGAGACATGGATTCCACATCCTCCGCGTCGAGCAGATTCCGGAGATCCGGGTCACTGCCTATGAAATCGAACATGAGGTCACCGGGGCGAAGCTCCTGCACCTCCACTGCGACGACCGGGAGAACCTCTTCTCCATAGGTTTCCGGACGCCGCCCCGGGATTCGACCGGCGTCCCCCACATCCTCGAACACGCCGTTCTGGCCGGCTCCGAACGCTATCCACTCAAGGACGTCTTCAACGAACTCCTCCGGGGAACGCTCCAGACTTTCGTCAACGCATTCACCTATCCCGACAAGACGATCTACCCGGTCGCCAGCCAGGAGAAACGCGACTTCTTCAACCTCGCGCGCGTCTATGCGGACCTGGTCCTCCGGCCGCGCCTGTTGCGCGAGACCTTCCTCCAGGAAGGCCACCATTTCGAATTCGACGAAAATGGAGAATTGACCGTCACCGGAATCGTCTTCAACGAAATGAAGGGGGCCTACTCCTCGCCGGAAGCCCTGATGTACAAGGCAATCCAGGAACAGCTCTATCCGGAGACGCCCTACGCCTGCGACTCGGGAGGCGATCCCGAAAGGATTCCCGACCTGACGTACGAACAGTTCCGGGCGTTCCACCGGACCTTCTATTCGCCAACGAATGCCCGCGTCTTCCTCTCCGGTGACATTCCAACGGAAGAACACCTCATTTTTCTCGCGGAGGTGTTCGCCGGCTTCGACCGCGTCGCGGTCGATTCCGCCATCGTTGCTCAGCCCCGCTGGAAAGCCCCCCGGGCCGTTCACGGCTATTTCCCCATCGATCGGGAGGAGAAAACGGAGGGGAAAAGCACGGTGAACCTGGCCTGGATGACGGCGGATAACACCGCGGGTGAGACGCCAATGCTGCTTACGATCGTCGCCGATCTGCTGGTCGGCAGCGCGGCATCCCCCCTCCGGAAGGCCCTCATCGATTCGGGCCTCGGGGAAGATCTTTCTCCGGTCACCGGACTGGAGAGGGATTTGCGGCAAATCGCCTTCGCGGTTGGACTTCGGGGAACGGATCCGGACAAGGCCCCGCGGATCGAGGCGCTGATCCTCGAGACGTTGCGGGATGTGGCTCAAAACGGTTTCGACCGGGAGCTGATCGAAGGCACGCTCCACCAGGTGGAATTCCATGGACGGGAGATGGTACGCGGCAGCTACCCCTACGGGATCGTGCTGATGGGGCTGGCCTATCATACCTGGCTCTATGACGGGGATCCCCTGAAGGAGATGAATTTCCCGCGAACGATTCATGATATCCGCCGGAAATGGGAAAGCAGTCCCGATCTTTTCCAGCAGACCGTACGGCAATGGTTCCTCGACAATCCCCACCGCCTCCTATCCGTCATGGAACCGAGCCGGACCTTCCAGGAAGAGCGGGAGCGGAAGGCCCGCAAGCGACTGGCCCATCTTGCGGCTTCCCTTTCCGACGAAGCAAAGGAGGGGATCCGTCAGGAAACCAAGCTGCTGAAGCAGTTTCAGACGGAACCGGACCCGCCCGAGGCGGCCGCGACCCTGCCCAAGCTCAAGATCGGCGACATCTCCCGCGAGATCGAAACGATCCCTACGGAAAAGGGGAATGTGGACGGCGTCCCGTTCCTCCGCCATGAGCTCTTCACGAACGGGATCGCCTATCTCGATCTGGCCTTCGACGTCTCCGATATCCCGGAAGATCTGCAACCCTATCTGCCGCTTCTGGGAAAGCTCACCGTCCAGATGGGGGCGGCGGGACTCTCCTACGAGGCGATGGCGAAACGGATCTCCCTGCGAACCGGCGGTCTGGGGGTCAATCTTGGTGCCGGTTCAACCGCCGACGGCGGGAAAAACTGGCAGAAGATGGTTTTCTCCGTCAAGGCTCTCTCCCGGAATACGGAAGAGGCGGTCGGGATCGTCCGGGATCTCCTGACGGAAGGGGATCTGATCGATGCGGCACGAATGCGGGAACTGATCCTCGAAAAGAAAAACGGTCTCCACGCCTCGGTCATCCCGTCGGGTCATATCTTTGCCCAGATGGCGGCCGCGGCGAGTCTGTCACTGCCGGCCTGGCGGGCCGAGCAATGGCACGGCAGAACACAGCTGCGTCTCATCGCCGGTACGGCCGACCGCCTGAACGAAGTCCGGGAAGGACTCCTGGACAGGCTCGACCGTCTCCGCAAGATCGTCTTCGTCCGGAAACGGCTGCTCCTGAACATGACGGCCGACGCCGAGGGGCTGCAACAGCTCACCACGGCGGCCGGCGCCCTGATCTCGTCACTGCCGGTCGGAACGCCGCCGGAAGAACCGAAGGGCTGGAGCCGCCGCCCCATCCATATCGGGATCGCCATCCCCGCCGAGGTCTGCTATGTCGCCAAGGCGCTCGCGGCGCCCCCCTATGCAGATCCACTTTCCGCTTCCCTTTTTGTCCTCGCGCGGCAGCTCTCCAACGGATATCTTTACCGCCATATCCGGGTTCAGGGAGGGGCCTATGGGGGATCCTGTCGCTATGAACCGGCCAGCGGCCTGTTCGTCTTCCTCTCCTACAGGGATCCCCATCTGGAGGAGACAGTCGACATCTATCGCGATGCCGTGGATTTCATCTGCGCCCATCCGGTTCCCTGGGAAGAGCTGGAGAAAGCCGTGATCGGCACGATCGGCGCCCTTGACCGGCCGCTGGATCCGGCGGGAAAGGGCTATACCGCCCTGATCCGGGAGTTTTCCGGTATGACCGATCCGACCCGCCGCCGTTTTCGGGAGGAGGTGCTCACCGTCGATCCGGAACGTCTGCAGGATACCGCGAGGCGTTACTTCCCGTCGGCGTCGGGAACCGCGGTGTTCGCCATCTGCGCGTCGGAGGAGCGGCTCCTGAAGGCCAACGAAACCCTGAAGCAAAAATTGGAGATCGAAAAATTGAGTTGATGCCACGCGTTGATGAAAAAAATCTACATGGCGCCGCTTCCAAAACCGTGTCGATCGATCAAGATCTTTTAGCCGATATCATATTGTATTATCTCGCTTTTTGCAGGGGCTGCCCATCAACTCCCGACGCCCATTTTTCCCCTTGCTTTTGCCCTTGAAACCCCGTAGGGTTTCCCGAAAAAAAATCGCAGGAGGCGAAGATTAGATGAAGGCTCTGGTTACCTACTACTCCGAGACGGGAAACACCGAGAAACTTGCGCGCGCGATCTACGAAGCGATTCATATCGAGAAAACATTCCTTCCCGTTCAGGATGTCAAGGTCTTCGAGGGCTACGACATCATCTTCGTGGGATTCCCCGTCCACGCCCACAGTGTTCCGGCCAAACTTATCCCGTTCTTCAGGGGTTTGCCCAACGGACAAAACATCGCCCTTTTCTGCACCCACGGTTCGCTTCGAGGCGGACAGCTCCCGAAACAGGCCTTAGAACACGCGATCGGTCTTGCCACCCGCGCGAAGATCCTCGGCACATTCGGGGTCAGGGGAAAGGCGGATATCAAGGTCATCGATGCGCTGATGAAGCAGGCTGAGCATCGGGCATGGGCGGAAGAGGCGCAGGGGGCTCATGAACACCCCAATGAGATGGACCTCGCCGACGGAAGAGAGTTCGCGCGGGGCGTTATCGCCAAGATCGCCGGTTAGATCATAATTTTGCAGTGA
>JAHFBU010000009.1 GCA_023249795.1 Syntrophaceae bacterium | reverse complement strand
ATTGATGATCAGCGGAACATGGAGCGGCGCTATCATCTCTTTGATTTGCCGTGCCTCTTCGACAAAGAAGCGGGTTGTGACGCCCTTTTCCCTGAGCTGAACGCAGGCGGCCCCGCCCCGGATCGCATGGAGGATGACCTCGGCAAGGGGGACACCCGCGCACAGGCCGCGGTCGGTGACGAGATACAGCCCTTTCATCCGCCCACCCCGATCTTGAGCAGACGCTCTATATCCCCCGCCGAGAGGCGGTAAAGCGCATCGAGGAAGTGGAGCTGGAGGCTCCCCGGTCCCTCGGAGCGGGCAGAGGCGATCTCTCCGGCCATCCCCATGACGGCCATCGCCTCCGCGGCGGCAATGGCGGGATTGGCCGTTACCGCGGCAAAGGCCCCGCAAAGTGCGCTTGCCGTACAGCCGAGGCCCGTGACCCGGGTCATCAGGACGTGGCCGTTCCGAATCCGGATGATCCCCGCGGGACCGACCACGTAGTCCGTCTCGCCGCTGATGCAGACGATGGAGCCGCATTCCGAATGCAGTTGGCGGCCGGCCTCCACGGCGGCATCCGAGGAGGCGGTGCTGTCCACCCCCTTGGTCTTCGCATTTGTCTCCAAGAGCGCCATGATCTCCGAGGCGTTCCCGCGGATGATTTCCGGGGGGAAGGCACGGATCAGATCACGAGCCGTCCGGGTCCGGTAGGAGGTCGCACCGGCCCCGACCGGATCGATGACAATCGGGATCTTCCGTTTACGCGCGGCCTCCGCCGCCCGGAACATGGCACGGACCCAGGCCGGGCTCAGGGTGCCGATGTTGATCACAAGCGCGGATGCAATCCCGACCATCTCCTCCACCTCTTCTTCCGCATGGGCCATCACCGGCGAGGCTCCGATGGCGAGCAGGGCGTTTGCCGTGCTGTTCATAACGACGTAGTTGGTGATGTTGTGGACGACCGGCGCCTTCTCCCGGATCGCCCGGACCGCCGACCAGATTTCCTCTGCCGTGATATTCATGAAATGTCTCTCCCTGGGGAAATATTTTGTTATTACATACGTGCGATAGCGTTGCTCCAACCTTGAGGAGCGATGACATCTTATCGTTATTCCGAAAGAGATGCAAGATGGCCCTGACGCGCTGATACCCTGCCCGACATATCCCTTGACAAGTAAAAACAGCCTCCCTATAGTTCGCCCCAACATTGCGTTGTCCAATCGGAACCGTCTCATCATGGGTCACAAGCCAAAAAAGAACCGGCCGCCGAACAATGGCAATCCCGGCCGCCGCAAACAAACGGCTTCGGAAACGGCCCATCGTGGCAGTTCGCCGAAAGAGGTTCCTATCCCAAGTCCGAAATTGCGGATGCCTGACACGTGGACAGTGCCGACCATCTGCGGTCTTCTTTTGCTGGCGGTCGCCCTGGCCTTCGGCCAGACGGCCGGGCATCAGTTCGTCAGCTATGACGACGACAATTACGTGTATAGGAACCCTCAGGTTGCGAGTGGTCTGACGGCCCGCGGTGTTGTTTGGGCCTTTACCTCCGGTCATGCCAGCAACTGGCATCCGCTGACCTGGCTCTCCCACATGCTGGATGTCCAGCTCTACGGGCTGAACGCCGGCGGACACCACCTGACCAATGTTCTGTTGCATGCCGCCGTGGCGATCCTGCTCTTCCTTGTGCTGTGGCGGATGACGGGGGCTCTGTGGCGCAGTGCGTTCGTGGCGGCGGTGTTTGCTGTCCATCCGCTTCGGGTGGAGTCGGTGGCGTGGGTGGCCGAACGGAAGGATGTCCTCAGCGGACTGTTCTTCATGCTGACCCTGTGGGCCTATGTCGGCTATGCCCGCCGCCCCTTTTCACCCGGTCGCTATCTGACGGTGGCGGTGTTGTTCGGTTTGGGCCTGATGGCCAAGCCGATGCTGGTGACGCTTCCGTTTGTGTTGCTGTTGTTGGACTATTGGCCTCTGGGACGCACGGGGCTGCCCGCGGCGGGCAGGTCTTCCCCGTTTTCCCGTCGCGTGGTTATCGAAAAGCTTCCCCTGCTGGTAATGGCGGCGGCCTCCAGCGTGGCAACGTTCTTCGCCCAGGGTGAAGCCGTTATCCCCGTCGACGCCATCCCGATATCGTCGCGGATCGCCAACGCCCTGGTTTCCTATGTGGCCTTCATCGGAAAGCTCTTCTACCCCGTGGGGCTGGCCGCGTTCTACCCCTATCCGGAGAACGGTTTGCCCATCTGGGAAGTCGTCGCTTCCACCCTGGCGTTGGCTGGCATCTCGGCGGCAGTGCTCGTATGGCGGCGCCGGTTCCCCTATCTGTTTGTCGGATGGTTCTGGTACGTCGGGATGCTCGTGCCGGTGATCGGACTGGTTCAGGTAGGTTCGCAGTCGATGGCCGACCGTTACACGTATCTGCCCCAGGTCGGGTTGTGTCTGTCCATAACCTGGGGGGTTGCGCAACTCGCCTCTTGCCGGCGGCAACGTCGGTGGGTGTGCGGCGTCGCCTCGGCGCTGGTGGTGCTGATTCTGATGGGGTTTGCGTGGCGGCAAACCTCGTACTGGCGGAACAGCGAGATGTTCTGGACCCATTCCTTAGACTGCGCCCCGGACAGCTATATTATCCTCAATAACCTCGGCAATACATTGGTCGGCGTCGGGAAGATCGACGAGGCCATCACCCATTATCGGAGGGCGCTGGAAATCAAGCCCGTCTCCGCCGAGGGCCATAGCAATCTGGGTAACGCCTTGGCCAGGCGCGGGCAGGTTGGCGAAGCCATTGCCCATTATCGGAAGTCGCTGGAAATCCAGCCGGGCTTGGCGGATACCCACTATAATCTCGGCATCGTTCTGGCCGACGGTGGACAAGTTGATGAAGCCATCTTCCATTTTCAGAAAGTGCTGGAAATCAATCCCGCCGACACCGAGGCCCGAGACAGACTCGGCCTGGTTTTGCAGCAGCGCGGACAACCGGAGCAGACCGGCCAATAGTTGAATTCGACTGAATCCGGATGCTTGATTTCCCCCCGGTAATACAGTAGGGTTTCACCGGTTCCGGTCACGGGATCGGATGATCTATTCTGGAGTTTAGGGTCGTGGATCTCAATCCCTGCATGAAGCACAAGGCGGTCCGCAAGGCGGTGCGCATGTTCGCCGAGGCGGAGATCGCCCCGATCGCCCACGACATCGACCGCGATGCCCGTTTCCCGTGGGAAATCGTCGAGAAGATGAAGCCCCTGCACTTCTTCGGTCTTCAGGCCCCCGAGGACTACGGCGGCGCCGGGATGGACACGATCAGCTATGCAATCGCGATCGAGGAGATCTCGCGCGTCAGCGGGGCAATGGGCCTCTGCCTGACCGTCCACAACGGCGTCGCTGTCTATCCCATCGTTCGTTTCGGGACGGAGGAGCAGAAAAACCGTCTCCTGCCGGCGATGACCAGGGGGGATAGGATCGGCGCCTTCTGTCTGACCGAGTCCAATGCAGGCTCCGATGCCGGCGGTGTCGAAACGACCGCGATCCGCGACGGCAAAGAGTACGTGATCAACGGCACAAAGATCTTCGTGACCAACGGCGGTGTCTGCGGGGTTGCGTTGATCTTCGCGCTTACGGACCCGCAGAACCCCCAGCGGAGCGCCGGGGTCTTCATCGTCGAGAAGGAGAGCCCCGGCTTTTCCGTGGGCGAAAAGGAGGACCTCTGCGGGATGAGGGCGAATCCTGTCTCTTCTCTTGTCCTCGATGATTGCCGCGTTCCGGAGACGAACCTGCTCGGCCGGTCCGGCAACGGGATTAAGATCGCCCTCGAAACCCTCGACACGGGCCGCATCGGCATCGCCGCCCAGGCCCTGGGACTTGCCCAGGCTGCCTTCGAGGATTCGGTCCGCTATGCCAAGGAGCGGCAGCAGTTCAAGAAACCCCTCTCCTCGTTCCAGTCCATCCAGAACTACCTCGCCGATATGGCGACCGAGATCGACGCCGGTCGTCTCCTCCTTTACCGTGCCTGCGCGCTTAAGGATGCGGGGCGGCCTTTCGGGGCGGAGGCGGCGATGGCCAAGCTTTACTGCAGCGCGCTTGCGACGCGGGTGACGAACACGGCCGTCCAGATCCACGGCGGATACGGCTACAGCAAGGAGTACGGCGTGGAGCGTTACTTCCGGGACGCGAAGGTCACGGAGATTTATGAGGGTACAAGCGAGATCCAGCGGCTGGTCATCTCCCGCGCGGTGCTCGCCCAAAGGACATAGCCGATGTTGAAGCTGGTCGTTTGCATCAAGCAAGTGCCAATGGTCTCCGAACTTCCCTGGGACCCGAAGACGGGTAACCTCCAGCGGGATCTGGCGGAGGGGATGATGAACCCCGCCTGCCGCTCGGCCCTCGATGCGGCCCTCCGGATCAAAGAGGCGGTGGGCGGTGAAATCACGGCGATCACGATGGGGCCGCCGATGGCCGAAGAGGTTCTCCGCGAGGCGATTGCCCTCGGGGCGGACCGCGGCGTCCTGCTGACCGACCGGAAAATGGCCGGGGCGGATACCTCCGTGACTTCCCATGTCCTCGCCCGGGCGATCGAGAAGAACTGCCCGGGGTTTGACCTCGTTTTATGCGGCCTGGCCACAAGCGACAGCGAGACCGCCCAGGTCGGCCCGCAACTGGCTGAGGAACTCGATATCCCCGGCGTCACCTATGTGGACGAGCTTGAGATCAGGGACCGTACGGTCCGGATGCAGCGGATAGCCGACTATTTTCTCGAAACGCTGGAGATGGACCTCCCCGGTCTGGTTACCGTGATGGCCGGACGGCACGCTCCCCGCTATGTGCCGCTGGGCGGCCTCCAGGCGGCATTCGCCGAAGCGGATATCGTCTCCCTCGACGCGGCCGCCATCGGCATCGACCCGGAGCGGATCGGCGCGAAGGGTTCCGCCACGAAAATCCTCAACGTCTTTTCGCCGACGGAGGGGAAGGAAAACATCGTCCTGACCGGGGCGCCCAAGAGGATCGTGGAGCAGCTCTTCGAGCGGTTCGATGACCGAATCGGCAGCGCGCTCGGGCGGGACTTGAAAACGGATAAGAGATCATCATGACGGCAAAGAGGCGACAAATCTGGGTCTTCGGCGATTACCGGAACTACTTTCAGAATCGCGTGACCCTCCAACTTCTCTCACGGGCAACGGATCTGGCGCGGAAGATCGACGCCGAGGTCTGTGCGGTCGTCTTCGGCGACAAGGTGGATGAGTGGGTCGGGGAATACATCGCGCACGGTGCGGAGAAGATCTACCGGACGGACCATCCCCGGCTTGCGGCCTACGGCGTGGAGACCTATACCCTGCTGATGGAGCGGCTGGTCAAACGGGAGAAGCCGGAGATCGTCCTCGTCGGGGCGACCGCGTTCGGACGGGAGTTTGCCCCCCGTCTGGCCAAGCGCCTGGTCACGGGATTGACCGCCGACTGCATCGGCCTCGACATCAACGGGGAAGGGCTCCTCGTCCAGATGGCCCCCTCCTTCGGCGGCAATCTTGTGGCGGAGATCGTAACCCCCGAACGCCGGCCGCAGATGGCCACCGTCCGCCCGGGAACCTTCCAGGAGATCCCCCATGATTACGCCCGGACCGGCGAGGTGGTGGATGTCCCCATGCCGCGAGACCTTCCCGCCGACCGGGTTCGCCTGGTGCAGTCGGAGCGGTGCCCCCAGAGGGATCAGAAGTTGGAGGACGCGAAGGTCGTCGTATGCGGCGGGCGCGGTCTGGGGAGCAAAAAGAAATTTGCGAAGCTCTTCGAACTGGCCGAACTTCTGGGCGGTGAGGTAGGCGCGACGCGCCCGGCGGTCTATGCCGATTGGGCCGATCATAACGCGCTCGTCGGCCAGGCTGGAAAACAGATTCGGCCGCAGATCCTCTTCTGCTTCGGGATCAGCGGCGCCATCCAGTTCACCGCCGCCTGCAACGGCGCCAAATTCGTCATCGCGGTGAACAAGAACCCGAACGCGGCGATGATGAAGCGGGCCGACGTCGCTATCGTGGCCGACGCAAGCCAGTTCTGCGCTGCCCTCATTCAGGAATTCAAAAAACGATTCCGTTCATAGGGGCTGTTCAAAACTTGTCCCGTACTTGATACGGGATGGCCGGATGCAAGGCTCCCGAAATCCCGAAGGTGTCGGGGACCTGTTCCGGAAGCCCGAAGGGATCGGAACGTGTCCCCGGAATCCTCATAACCCCAGCCGTTCGGCTACTCCCTGCATTGCGGAAAGGGCGATTCCCGCGAACTCATCGAGCGGCAGGCCGATCTTTTCGCACTCCCGGATCGTGTCGCGGTTGACCGAGGCCGCAAAGGCCTTCTCCTTCATCCGCTTCGTGATCGATTTTACCTTGACGCTTGCAAGCTTTCGGTCCGGATAGACGTAAGCCGTCGCCACGATCAGGCCGGTGATCGTCTCGCCGGCGGCAAGGGCGTGATGGAACTCCTTGCCCCGAACGGCCCCGCAGACCATCTCGTTGTGCATCTTTATCGCGTCGATGATCTCCGGATCGATCCCCGCCTCCATAAGGATCGGCACCGCTTCGAGGCCGTGGCGGGTCAGATCGCCCCCGACGACCTCGATATCGATGTCGTGGAGGAGCCCGGCGAGCCCCCACATCTGCTCGTCCCGGCCGAGCCGCCGGGCGAGCGCCCGGAGGACCGCCTCGGAGGCAATGCAGTGGTCCACCATCCGCTCATTCTTGACGTATCTCTTCAGCAGCTCTTCCGCTTCGTCCCGGGTCATTTTCTCTCCTCACTCGAATGGATTATATCCCGGCTTCTTATATAACGTCTCGTGTTTATCGAGGATATCCGGTCTATAGACGGCTTCCGCCCAGGCTTCCGGTTTGATCTCCTCGATCGCGATCGAAACCGATTTTTCTTCGCACTTCGCGATGGCGACAACGTCTTTGACGATTGCTTCGACCAGCCGCGTCTTCTGCTCTTCGGATCTTCCCGGATGGAGTTTTACAATAATATGAGGCATTTTTTTCTCCTTCAAATTTATGACATGGCGTCATGAACTACCGGGAGGCCCGCTTTACGGCCAATCCGGTTCAGCCCGCGGTCAGCCGCCCCCTGCCTTTATGCTCGAAGAAAGAATGTGGAAATCCTCGGAACGCGCAAGGGAATGCAATGTCGCCAACAGGGCGGGCGGCGGAGCAACCAATTTTCTGATTGAAAGGTCGAGCCATCCGCCAGCGCTGCTCACGCGGGCAGCCAACTTGCCATCCCCGCGCCAAAACTCATTTCGCATCAGGAAGCGGCTGCCGTCGTCCGCGATTCCCGCAAGAGCCAAAGTGACTCGAAGTTCTTCCAGCAGTTGGACTTCTTTAAAATACTCGATTTCATCTTTCATGACAACCGGGCCAATCTTCCGGCGTATGAATTCGTCCATGGGGAAACCGTTCTCGGAGAAAAACATCATTCGGACGTCGGCGGATTTATCAAGAAAGCCCGTGTTTCTCATATGCGAGTTGAAGTCCATATCCCCCCAGCCGGCGATCAGTCTTTTCTCAAACATTCAGAGGACTCCTTCGTAACATTGCTTCGGCGGCAAACTGCGCGATGGGTGAAGACCGTACGGTGGTTGGTACGCCATGGTTATACTGATGTCAAGCCATTTTGCCGGTTCCATTCCCAGCCAAGATTTCCTTGACAAAAGAAAGTCTGTATCGCATAGTTTCGCCGCTCGTTAGGGGTGTCCTCAAGGGGCTGAGATGCCGGGCTTCCGGTGACCCTTTACCGACCTGATCAGGGTAATACCTGCGTAGGGAAATGAGCCGAATGTGCAAACAAGCATAGAGGCCGCTTCCCCAAGGAAGACGGCCTCTATGCGTTTTGGAAAGAGACGAATGAAATGACACAGCTCGATGCAGCCAATGCAGGCACCATCACTCCGGAAATGGAGCAGGCAGCGAAGTATGACGGCGTATCTCCGGAGGAAATACTTCAGAGGCTGGCGGCGGGGTCCGTGGTGATCCCGAAAAACAGGTTGCGCGTCTTTGAAGCCAGGGCGATCGGTCTGGGGCTTTCGACCAAGATCAATGCCAACATCGGCACCTCGGCAAGCCATGCCAGTCTCCCGGAGGAACTCGAAAAATTGCGCACAGCCATCGAGGCCGGGGCGGACGCTGTCATGGATCTTTCCACGGGAGGCGATATCGATGCCATCCTTGCCGGGATGATCGAACACTCCTCCGTCATGATCGGTACGGTGCCCGTCTATCGTTCCATCAGCCGCCTGTTTTCCGGCGGCCTCACCTGCGGGGATCTCACCGAGGATGCACTCTTTGCGGACATCGAACACGAGGCGCAAATGGGCGTTGATTTCATGACCCTCCACTGCGGCATCACGACCCGAACCCTGGACGCCCTCGAGAAGAGCGATCGCATTATGGGGATGGTTTCCCGCGGCGGCAGCCTGATGGCGGAATGGATGAATCTGCACGGGCGGGAAAATCCGCTCTATGAACATTTCGACCACCTGCTGGAAATCGCCCGTGAGTACGATGTCACGCTCTCCCTGGGCGACGGATTGCGGCCTGGGTCCATCTGCGACGCGGAAGACCGTGCGCAGCTCTCCGAACTGATCGTGCTGGGGGAACTGGTGGACCGATCCCGGAAGGCGGGTGTCCAGGTCATGGTTGAGGGGCCGGGGCATGTTCCGCTGAACCGTATTGCCGCGGACATGAGGCTCCAGAAGCGCCTCTGCAACAATGCTCCGTATTACGTGCTGGGACCGCTGCCCACGGACATCGCCCCGGGCTACGACCATATCGTGGGGGCGATCGGCGGCGCGATCGCGGCCGCGGCCGGCGCGGATTTCCTCTGTTATGTAACGCCGGCCGAGCATCTGGGACTCCCCACCGTCCAGGACGTGCGCGAGGGGGTGATCGCATCGCGCATCGCAGCGCATATCGGAGACCTCGAAAAAGGGGTCGCCGGGACGTGGCAGAGGAACGAAAGCATGTCGCAAGCTCGGAGACGCTTCGATTGGGAGGCGATGTTTCAATTGGCGCTCGATCCGGTGAAGGCGCGCAGGGTCCGATGCCTGACCGAGGACAAGGATAAGGATGTCTGCACGATGTGCGGGGAACTCTGCGCCATCAAGACCTATGACCGATTTCTGAAAAGTAATCCCGGCGGTTCAATGGAGACCGCCACATAAAATAGCGCCGAGCCTTATCGCGCGTAATGGCCGTCTCGGTATGCGGGACGGCCGGCAGGAGGTTGGATGAAACTCAAAGGCATCGTTACCGTCATTCGCATTCCTTTCCTGATTCTGGCTTTGATCTTGGGAATTCTCGGGGGCGCCGTCGCCTGGTATGAATCGAAAAAGTTCGCCATACCGTCGGACTTCGGAACGCAGTTCAACCTGGGAACGCAGTTCAACCTGGGGTATGCGTTCCTGGCAACCTTCGGGCTGCTGGTCGCCCACGCGGCGGTCAACATTTTCAACGATTATTTTGATTCCAGGAGCGGTCTGGATTTTGTTACCTTCCGCACACCCTTCAGCGGGGGCAGCGGCGCCATCCCCAACGGCCTTCTGACGATACGAGAGACGCTGTGGCTCGGAATCGCCTGTTTAGCCATCATCATTCCGATCGGCATCTTCTTCACGGTGGTGAAGGGGTGGATGCTTGTGCCGCTGCTGGTGATCGCCGTGCTCCTGATCGTCCTCTACACCCCGTTGATCCTCAAAATGGGTTATCCGGAGTGGTCGCCGGGGCTGGGCTTGGGCATCCTGCCCATCATGGGCGCCTATTTTGTTCACACCGGCCAATATAATTGGACCGCCTTTGTTGCCTCGGTCCCGTCCTATTTTCTGGTGCACAACCTGCTTCTGCTCAACGAGTTCCCGGATGTCGAAGCGGATATCACGGTCAAAAGGCGGACGCTCCCGATCATGATCGGTAAGAAAGGGGCAGCCGTCGTCTTCTCGCTGTTTATCGTGCTGACCTACCTCTGGATTGCGGCGGGGGTTATGACCCGTTTCATGCCCCCCTACGCGCTGCTGGCCCTGCTGACGTTGCCTATAGGCGTGCAGGTGATCCGGGGATCGTTCCGTTATGACGACAGGGAAGTCTTCCTCAAGGTCATGGGTAAGAACGTCCTGCTGATATTGCTGACACAGGCGCTGATTGCGGTGGGATATATTCTCGGCGGGATCTACATGCATTGAGGCGGGTTTATCCGACCCGGTACGTTCCCGTCTCCCGGAACCGTGAACAGACCACGTACGGCCGGTCTCCATTGACCGATTCAAAAGTTTCCCTTACCTTTTCAGCGCTGTTGTTGTTCTCGGAGAGGTGCGCCAGGAAAACCTGCGAAAGGTGATCCCCGTACCGGCAGATGAAGTCGCTGGTATCGTCGTTGCTCAGGTGGCCGCGGTCGGAGAGGATCCGATCCTTGAGGTGGCGCGGGTAGGAGCCGTTCATCAACATCTCCTCGTCGTAATTCGATTCAATCAGAATGGCATCCAGGTCGGAGATGATTTCCCGCATCTGCGCGGTGACACAGCCCGTGTCGGTGAAGAGCCCGAGACCGCCGACAGCGAAGCCGCAGGAGTCCACGTCATGGGAGGTTTCGATGGGGGTGATCTCCAGATCGCCGATTTGGAAGGTCCCCTCGAAATGGCGGACCTCCACCGGACCAAGCCACTGCCGGCAGGAGAGATAGACCGGTTCCCGAATATAAACCGGTATGCCGAGCCGCCGGGAGATCGGCCCGATGCCCTTGTAGTGATCGCCGTGGGCATGGGAGAGGACGATGCCTTTGACCTCCCGGATATCCTTCCCCAGCGCCGCCATCCGCTCGGCCGTTTCGCGGTAACCTTTTCCGGCGTCGAACAGGATGGCGGTTTCCCCAGATTGAAGGAGATAACAGTTGCCGTTGCTTCCGGATGCGATGATGGACAATTCCATGATGGATCGATTTCTCCCCGTCTCAATTCAAAAAGTACACTGGTGTACCGTTTAGAATACAATGTAGCTCATGTCAATAAGGTTCCATGGGGGATACTTCCTCAGCCAGCTCAATCATGGGCTAAAATATGGCAAGCCGAAGTCAGCAGAACCCCTTCCTTGAAGAAATTTCTTGGTTTCCAAAGAAAACAAATGATGTTGATTCCCCGGCTATCATGATAGGATGTGACCATCTCGGACATTTCATTTTGGAGATTTTCGGTCATCGCAGATGCCGGTCCGAGATAATTCCCAAACAAGGACTTTCAATTTGAAAGGACATGAATTTAATCGTAAACTGCCATGTAGTCTTGCTTTTCTAAGAGATCGTACGCATGGATAAGAAACGGTTTTTGTATTCGATACCTTTCATCCTTCTGCTCTCCACCGCTGTCACCGGCTGGTTTACCACGGACTATCTTGGCAAGAAAGCCCGGCATGAAATCATGGCAGAAAGCCAAGCATCATTATTAGCCTTATCCATCTATGCATCCGCCTCATTCACGTATATCGAGGGGGCCGTTAAAACCATGGCCGGTTCTCCCTGGATTGCTCCCGCACTCGCGTCCAGGAAGGATTCGGACATTAGCCATGCCAATAGCGTATTGGATAGATACAACGCCTCCTCAAACGCCTCCGTCTCCTATCTCATGGATGCCAATGGCATGACTGTAGCATCCTCAAACCGGAACAGTGCGGACAGCTTTGTCGGGAAATCCTATCAGTTTCGTCCTTATTTCCAGGAAGCGGTCAAAGGAAAGCCCGGCCGTTATTTTGCGTTGGGGATCACTTCCGGAAAGAGGGGCTTCTATGCCAGTCACCCGATTTTGAATCGGCCAGGCAACGTGATTGGCGTCGTAACAATGAAGAAGGATCTTGACGAGATGGACAGCTTCTTCAGTAAATACCCCTTTTGTTTTCTCATCAATCCGGACGGAATTATTTTTCTGGCCGGCAAGCCGGCAATGGTCCTCCGGAGTCTCTGGCCGGTGGATAAGGCCGTCCAGGAAAAATTAATCGCATCCCGGCAATTCGGCGATAAAACCTTTGACGCCGTGATGGAAAAGGAAATTGCAGATGGTGCGGAAGTCACTTTCGAGGGGAATGATTATTACGTCTCCCGAAAGGCGATTGGCAGCGACGGATGGTCAATCGTGCTTCTGACCCTGAAAAGTTCTATCGGAAATTACAGATTAATCGGTGTTCTGGCAACGATTTCCCTGTGCCTGTTGATTATGATCTTTTCCGGCGTCATCTATTCTACAGCTCGATCCCGAGAGGCCATCCGGCAAAGCGAGGAGAGCAAACGCCAGTTACTTCAGGCGGTCGGTGACGGCATATTCGGGGTCGATTCCGTGGGGAGAGTGAGCTTCATCAACCCCGCTGCCCTGCGCATGCTCGGGTTTTCCGGAGAGGAGATGTTGGGCCAAAACGTGCATGACCTCATCCATCATTCCCATAAGGACGGCTCCGCATATCCGGTGGAAGACTGCCCCATGCACGCCTCCTACACAAAGGCTGACCAAAGATATGTCACTGACGAGATACTCTGGCGCAAGGACGGCAGCAATTTCCCCGTGGCGTATTCCAGCACACCGATTATCGAGGACGGCAGGATTATGGGGGCAGTGGTGACCTTTCAGGACATCACGGAACGCAAGCTGGCGGAGGATGCCCTTAGGGAAAGCGAATCCCGCGTGCGCGCCATTACCGACTCAGCCCAGGATGCTATTCTCATGATGGATCCCGAAGGTCTTATATCATATTGGAACCCTGCCGCTGAACGTATTCTCGGCTATACCCGCAGCGAAGCCATTGGCCAAAATCTGCACACATTCATCGTGCCCGCGCATTACCACGAAGCCCACAAGGCCGCCTTCCCCATTTTTCAGCGAGAAGGACAAGGCGCCGCAATAGGTAAGACACTCGATCTGGAGGCTCGCCGAAAAGACGGTAAGGAGATCTCGGTACAGCTTTCGCTTTCAGCGATTCATATGAAAGGCGCCTGGCATGCCGTGGGGATCCTCCGTGACATTACCGAGCGAAAGCTGATGGAGAAAGAGATCCTGAACCTTTCGATCACCGATCAACTGACGGGGCTGCACAACCGACGGGGCTTTTTATCCCTTGCAGAGCAGCAGATTAAGATAGCCGAAAGGAACAAGCGCAGCATGCTGCTCTTCTTTGCGGATCTGGACGGGTTGAAATGGATTAATGATACGCTGGGTCATGAAGAAGGAGATAAGGCGCTCAAGGAAGCGGCAACCGTACTCAGAGAGACCTTCAGGACTTCAGACATCATTGCTCGTCTGGGAGGGGATGAATATGCCGCCCTTGCTGTCGATGTGTCTGAAGCAAATGCCGAGATCTTTACTGCCCGGTTACAGTCCCTCATTGACACTCGAAACAACCAGGAAAACCGGAGATACAGACTTTCAATAAGTGTCGGCTGCTCATATTACAATCCTGAAAATCCCGGTTCTATTGATGAACTCATCGCTTCCGCGGACAAATTGATGTATGCGCAGAAGCAAAGCAAAAAAAACCTTCTCCGGCAATAGACATCCTTCTATTATTTCTCAGGCGACCCGTCACGCAAGGTGAAAAACTCAAATGGTGGCAACATGACAAGCGCCGTTGAGCTTGCGACGGTCGGTTTGTTCCGGGGATCCGTCATTCCGCAAGCCATTCGCCCCAGTTTCCCCGGAGGGTTTCATGGCGGAGGGATCGTTGCAGAAGGGCGCGGAAATCGCGGCGCGGGATAGGGCGGCCGCCGAGGCTCCTCAGATGGGCGGTTTCGACCTGGCAGTCGATCAGGTCGAATCCCCGCTTCTCGAGATGAGAAACGAGGGTGATCAGCGCGGCTTTGGAGGCGTTGGGGATCGCCGAGAACATCGATTCGCCGAAAAAGGCACTTCCGAGAGAAACGCCGTAGAGGCCGCCGACGAGTTCCTTTTCCTGCCAGGCCTCTACGGAATGGGCGTATCCGAGGTCATGCAGTGCGGCATAGGCCTCCCGCATTTCAGCCGTGATCCAGGTGCCGTCCTGTCCGGGGCGCGGCCTCCGACAGGCCGCGATCACCTCCCGAAAGGCCCGGTCGAAGGTGATCCGGACGATCTCCTTCCGCAGGAATTGCCGCATGCTCCGCGAAATGCGCAGTTCATTCGGGAAAAGGACGAAGCGGGGATCCGGCGACCACCAGAGAATCGGTTCGCCGTTGCCGTACCAGGGGAAGATCCCCTCCCGGTAGGCGGCCAGCAGCCGCTCCGGCGAGAGATCGCCGCCGACGGCCAGGAGGCCGCTTTTTGCCGCGAGATGGACGGGCGGAAAAAGAACCGCCTCAGGGAGTTGATAAACCGGCATGGGTGACCCGAATGATGACGTCGTCATTTTCGATGTCGGCCAGCGCGTCGCCGCCCTCACGGAGACTGCCGAAGAGAACCTCATCCACAAAAAACCGTTTGATCTTGTCCTGGACGAGTCGGGCGATCTCGCGCGCCCCGAATTCAGGGGAGTAGCCCTTCCGAGCGAGCCACGCGTAACATTCGTCGGTCACCGTGAGCAGAACCTTCTTGCCGATCAGTTGCGCGGCGAAGTCGGCAACGGCCCTCTTGACGATCTTCCGGACGACCTCTTCGGTCAGGCCGTGGAAGTTCACGACCCCGTCGAGCCGGTTCCGGAACTCGGGGGAGAAGATCCGCTCCAGCGCCTTGTAAACGGCGTCCCGCTGTATGGGCTCCCCCTCGAAGCCGATGGTCTGCCGGCCGATCTCCCGGGCGCCCGCGTTCGAGGTCATCAGCAGAACCACATTGCGGAAGTCCGCCTTTTTGCCATTGTTGTCGGTCAGCGTCGCGTAGTCCATCACCTGGAGGAGCGCGTTGAAGATGTCCGTGTGCGCCTTCTCGATTTCGTCCAGCAGGAGCACCGCATGCGGGTTCTTCCGGATCGCCTCGGTCAGCAGACCGCCCTCCTCGTAACCCACATAGCCGGGAGGCGCACCGACGAACTTTGCCACGGAGTGCCTCTCCTGGTATTCGCCCATGTCGTAGCGGAGCAGCGGTACCCCGAGCGTCGCGGCAAGCTGGCGGGCCAGTTCGGTCTTGCCCACGCCGGTCGGTCCCACAAAGAGGAGCGAGGCGACAGGCTTGTCCGGCTCGCGGAAACCGGCGCGCGACCGCTTGACCGCCTCCACGACCCGATCCACCGCCTCGTCCTGGCCGAAGATCCGGGCTCTCAGTTCGGCCTCCAGATCCTTGAGCTTCTCGACATCCGTGGAGGAGACACTCTTCTCCGGAATCCGCGCGATCCGGGCAACGACGCGCTCGATCTCCCGCACCCCAACCACCGCCGCATCCGCGGCGTCGTCGGTTTCGCAGCGGTTCATCGAGATCAAGGCGCCTGCCTCGTCGAT
>JAHFBU010000175.1 GCA_023249795.1 Syntrophaceae bacterium | reverse complement strand
CAAACCTTACACCACGCCATATTCAGTGTTCTTTTGGCGTTGGCTATGATCACATCGGGATCTTCATCTCCAAAGGGTTTTACTTCAAAGCTCACGATGGGAGGATTTATTTCGTTTAAGAACCCGACCTGTTTGAGGACCCTCAGAAATTCCACCACCTCGTCAACATCGTTTTCCCCTCCAGGGAAGCCGAACCGCGGGTGCATATCTCCATAGGCCGGAAGATCGGGGCTTAAAACAACGCAGTTTCCGATATGGGCGTGCACCAGGTAGTCTTTTATGGGGAGGATCGCTTGAGCGGCTGTCTCTTTTATTAACGGAAGGTGGCTCAGATCAACCATCAAGCCGAAATTGTCGTATTCCTTTTTCAACTCCTCGGCATACCTTTTTGCGAGCTCGGCAGGCCCGATAAGACTTTTCTTATCCATATCGTAATCAAAAATCTCATGGACGACCTTGATGTCCCCCTTTGATTCCGCATAGGCGCAAAGTTCTTTGGACGATTTGACCAGTGCCCGGTAAGCCTCTTCCTTCCTGCTTTCCTCATACTTCCCGCTTAAAAAGGCAAATCCGACGGCGCCCATCTCATAAGCTTCATTAATGCCTTCCTTTAACGTTGCCACGGCTTTCAACCGTCCTTCTTCGCTCGTATCGTTGATGTTGAGGCCTGTCGTCAGCAGGCGCGGCTGTCCGCCGTAGGCCACCGTCATATGAGAGGCGGCAAGGATCTTTTTGACCTCTTCTCTCGTCTTGGCGTTCTTAATCCAGGCAATCTCGATAGCATTGAAATAATCATCGGACGCAATCTTCCTGATCGACTCGGCAATCGGTCCCTCGCCTTTCATCGTCGCCGGATAGGCCATAAAGTGGATCAGCCCCACCTTCATATACTTATACATGGATTCGTTCATTTCAGCGCCTCAGTCACTTAACGGTGGCTCATGGCTCGTCCGAATCACGGCCGTCAATCGAGTCCAATACGATCCGCCGCGCTCAGTTTTTCGAGTCGGGCTCCCTTGTCACGGAGCCCTTGTAGAACAGGTAGATGCCGACGGGCGTGCCGAGGGCGAAGACGATTCCGTCGAAAACGGCTTCAATCGTAACCAGGTCGCGATGGAAGCCGAAAATCCCGTTCGGCAGCAACTGCGCCAAAAGGATCGCCCCTGCCGCCAGTCCCAGAGCCAACGCCCCGGCGCCCAATCCGATTTTGTCATCCGCCGTCATCGTCTTACCTCCCGTGTATTCTTAAGTCTGAGTTGAACTTGTCTTGTATTATGGCATGGGTCTTCATGAGATGGCAAACGATACTTGACCCTGCTCTATTCAACCCCTGCAATCCTTCGGGATCGATATGCTTCGTAATCCGGCACAAGACGGTCATAGTCGCCGTCCATCAGGGGAGAGGAGATTATGAAATCCGCCGAGGAGCGATTACAGGCGATCGGGATGTTCCAAACGACCGCCATGCGCAACAGCGCCTTGACATCCGGATCGTGGGGCTGCGGCTCGAGCGGATCCCAGAAAAAAATGAGAAAATCGATAACGCCGCTGGCTATCATGGCACCGATTTGCTGATCCCCGCCCAAAGGCCCGCTGTTCAATTTTGCAATTTTATAGCCGAGTTCCTTTTCCAGAATCTCCCCGGTTGTTCCTGTTGCATATATCTTGTGGTGAGCCAAAAGCTCCCGATTGAATTTGGCCCATTCCACAAGGTCACGCTTCTTGTTGTCGTGCGCGACGAGGGCAATTGTCTTGTCATGCTCCATGGCGATTTTCTTATGGATCATAATAATGGTCTCCTTCTTTCAATTTACCGGCACGGCGACAACCCCGGACATCATACTTCCTACCGCCTTTTCTACCGCCGGGAAAGAATCGCCTGCTGCGTCACGCTCCCACCGGAACCGCCGGATTGCCCGCCTTTGCTTTTTTCACTCTCTTTTTTTGGATGAAGTAGACGGCGCCAAACAGAAGTATCCCGACTACATCTGATATCTCCCCCGGAACAATTAGGCATAATCCGGCGATTCCCGTGCAGATCCGCTCCAGGACCGTCGATCTGGCCGCCAGGTAGCCGATGAACGTGGACCCCAGCGCCGTCACACCGGTGAACAGCGTGATGACGAGCAGCACAAAGCCTAAGATGTCAAACGTTGCCGTCGGATCGAGGAGCCGGGGCATCAAAAGAACGAGCGGCGAATAGATGAACGCGAAGGGGATGAATACCTTGGCCATAGACAGACTGAAGGCCGTAAACCCCGTCTTGAAGGGGTCGGCCCCCGAGATACCGGAGGCGGCGAACGCGGCAAGGGCGACGGGCGGCGTCACATCCGCAAGGACGGCGTAGAAGAAGACGAACATGTGCGACAGCAGGGGATGGACGTGCCATTGCATCAACGCCGGCGCCGCGATCATCACCGCGATGATATACTGGGCCGTTGTGGGAATCCCCATTCCCAGGATGAAACAGGCGATCGCGGTGAAGACCAAGGTGAAAAAGAGCGTGAAATCGCTGGTGGTCAGCAATTGCAGATGAATGAAATTCTGGATGGACATCAAATAGTAGGCAACCCCGTGGGCGAGCCCCAGGACCGCCGCGGCGAATTTCAAACCGAGGCCCGTCAGGGTCGTCGCCCCGACGATGAATCCCACGCAGGCGCAGGCCACGCCGATGGAGAGGGCGTTCTTCGTTCCCCACTCCAGCGTGTCCAGGATGTCCTGGAACCGCATCTTGCTTTCCTTATAGAACATGCCGATGAAGATGACCCCCGTATTGCCCCAGAAGGCGCAGAGAAAGGGGTCCGTTTTGAGCAGGAGCAGAACGGTCATTACGCTGGCAATCAGAAGGCCGAGCAGCCAGGAGGTCATATCCGATTTGTGGTAGGACCAGTAGAATCCCGCGGCGGCCACGCTCCCCCAGACGGCGAGGGATAACGGTGAATCGTACACGGGGTTCATGTACAGAAGGACGCAGGGCGTCGACAGGATGATGGTGATCAGCAGGGACGTCGTCCTCTTGTGAACCTCGCCGATTGCAACGGCAAAAATGATTCCCCAGAAAGCGGCCAGAAAGGGGCTGCTTCCGGAGAGCAGGATCCAGATGATGATGATCAGGGGGCCGACCAGAAGTCCCTTTTCCCTGAAGATCTCTCTGAATTTGGGGAGGGTTTCCCTGGGAAGGCCGAGCAGGCCATTCTTCATCGCCTCGAAGTGGACCATGCAGCCGACGGCGTAGAAATGCAGCATCGACGGGAGAATGGCGCAAAGCGCGATCTTCACATAGGGGATGCCGAGAAACTCGGCCATGATGAAGGCGGCGGCCCCCATGACCGGGGGCATGAGCTGGCCGCCCGTCGAGGCGGCTGCTTCGACGGCCCCGGCGAACTGCGCACGGTAGCCGACCTTTTTCATCAACGGGATCGTGAACGAGCCGATCGTCACGGCGTTGGCGACGGAGCTGCCGCTGATCGATCCGAAGAGGCCGCTGCTGATGACGGCAACCTTCGCGGGGCCGCCCGCCGACCAGCCGGCGACCGCCATGGCAATGTCCATGAAGAAGGCCCCCAGCCCCGTTTTCGAGATAAAAATGCCGAAGAGGACGAAATGGAAGACAAAGGTGGCCACGACCCCCAGCGGGATGCCGTAGATCCCCTCCGTGCCCAGGTACATGTGTTCGATAATCCGCTCGATGGAATAGCCCCGGTGGGCGAAGAGCGAAAGTCCCGGGATGTCCAGGAAGTAGGGACCGAGGTAGGCGTTTATCAGGACCATGTAGCAGATGAGAGGCAACGGTGCCCCGAGGCTTCGGCGCGTTCCCTCAAGAATGAGCGCGAAGGAGAAGGCTCCGATGAGCAGATCATTCGGGGAGGGAGATCCGGCGCGGGCCCCGATGGCGTTGAATTCGATGAACAGGTAGATCGACATGAAGGCGGCGACCACCGCGAAGAACATGTCGAAATAGGGGATGTTGTCATGATCGTAGCGGAAGGTCCCTTCCTTGAAGAACCTGTAGAGGGACTGGACCCACAGAAGAACAAAGAGCCCCAAAAGGCTTAAGAATACGCAGAACAGAAAGATGCTCCAGAAGACGAGTTCCACGTTTGGATTAATGAAAGTCTCGCGGTAGTCGATGCCGCCGAGGATCCAATAACCGCCCGCGGCCACGGCAACGATCATTGCCGTAAAAACGACGGCGTCGAGGGTGTGCCAGATGCGGCCCTCAAGCAACGGCCGTCGCTTGAAATACAGGATGAACAAAAATGAGCCGACGGAGAGGAGCGACGTGGAAAAAACTGCCATATCGAGCAACTCTTTGAGAGGCACGGCCAC
>JAHFBU010000174.1 GCA_023249795.1 Syntrophaceae bacterium | reverse complement strand
GAAGTTCCGCCTCCGTCGCGTTGTCCGGAAGATCTTCCTGAACGGAATGAAATCCCATCTCCCTGGCGGTCCTCTGTTTGCCGGTCACGTAGCTCACCGACGCGGGATCCTGACCGACCAGGATGGTCGCAAGCCCCGGTATCAGGTTGAATCTCTCCTTCAGAAGGGCGGTCTCCCGCTTCAGTTCCTCCCGAATACGGCGGGCGATCTCGGTCCCGCTGATCAGTATTGCCGTCATGTGATCCCCTTCAGGGTAGCCCTTTTACCTTGCCGGCGACACAGTCGATGTCGATCCTGCGATAGATCGGATCGAGCCTCTTCCCCAACGCCGTCTGTCCGTATATTAATTATCTCGGACCCACGCCCGTGATCCTAAGCATCTCTTTAGAAACTCTATCCGATATTCGGAACCCATGGATAAAACACGCTTGGGAAAAGCGGCAGGAAAAGAGAGCCCCGGCCTGACAGGCTCCGGACACGAAAAAATGACACGTTCTCCCCCTGCTTTGGTCATACAAGACGGGGATCGACGGAAAATTATCCGTCGATGGTCAATTCATTCTTTTTCCCCTTATAGTCCGGCATCACATTGTTCCATCCCTTGATGAAGCCATAGATGACAAAACCGATGATTGCCAGGACAATCAAGACCCCAAGGACCAAAATGGTGTTTGAGGGAATGGTAAACATCTGGGTCATAATAGACACTCCTAACTTTTTTCAGTCTCAGCCGGGGGTTTCCCCTTCGGCCTCGTTTAGATCCTGATCCCGATGATCAGGGGGTTATGCTTTCGGATCGTCCGCAGGATCGCCGCCAGTTTCCCGGTCAGCAAGTGACAGAAAAGATAACCGCTCTCCCGGGGCAACTTGAACCTGATAAAACCGAAACCGCCGGGAAAGCGGGATCCCTCGATGGCGCGGATCTGTTTCGCCGTGACCTCGAGACTGCGCCTGAGGCTTCTCAAAACAACCCGCCCCTCTCCGTCCAGGGCGATCCCATAGAAGATGCCCAGGGACCAGAACCAGGTATAGGCATACACGAACGCGACCATCGAGGCGTAGATCCATACGGACCGAAAACCAATCGTAAGGAACTTGTCATAGACGATGGGCAGGCTTCCCAGGGTCCACGCCAGAAGCGCAACATAGAAAAGAACAACATAGGCCATCGGGGCCCGAAATGTCTGTAACGGCTCCTTCGCCTGGTCCATTGCTGCGTCAACCCCCGGCATCCCTATTGCAGACCCCGGAAGAAATACTTCGGGCCTATGAGGATGATATCGGGGAAATACATGCACAGGACCAGGCCGATGAACTGCAGGCACAGGAACGGCACCGCCGATTTCCAGACGTCGATCGTGGAGACATCCGGCGGCGCCACGCTTTTCAAGTAGAAGAGCGAGAAGCCGAAGGGCGGTGTCAGGAAGGCCATCTGGAGATTCACCGCGAACAGGACGCCGAACCAGATCGGATCGAACCCGAGCTGCCGGATGATCGGGCCGAAGAGCGGGACGCAGAGCATAACGATCCCGACCCAGTCGATAAAGCAGCCCAAAAAGATGAGAATCAACATCATGATCCAGATGATCGTCATCGGGGAGAGGCCGGAACCCAGCAGCAACGTGCTCACAAAGGTCTGGCCGCCCACCATGATGTACAAGGCGATGAAGATGTTCGCCCCGAACATGGTCCACATCACCATGGCGGAGGCCTTGATCGTATTTTCCGCCGCGATCACAAGGCTTTTAAACCCCATTCTCCCTTTGAAGATAGCGATGAGAAAAGCCCCCAGGCACCCCACGCCCGCCGCCTCGGTGGGCGAGGCGATGCCGATGACGATCGTCCCCAGGACCAGGAACATCAGCATGGCGGCCGGAATGATCGGCGCCAGGACCTTCAGCAGACCGACGAAATCCTTCCGTTCCTCCTTGGGAATGGGCGGACCCATCTCGGGCTTGATGGTACAGCGGATGGTGATATAGGCAATGTACAAACCGGACAGCAGGAAGCCCGGCAGGAAGGCCCCGGCGTAAAGCTGGCCGATGGAGCAGTTATCCACCATCCCGTAGACGATCAGAAGGACGCTTGGGGGAATCAAGATGCCCAGGGTGCCGCCCGCCAGGATCGCCCCAAGTGACATCAGTTTGTCGTACTTGCGGTTGAGCATCTGGGGGAGTGCAATGAGCCCCATGGTCACCTCCGTGGCACCCACGACACCCGCCATGGCCGCCATCATGGTGCAGGCTGCGACGGTGGCCGTGGCAACGCCGCCCTTCAGCCAGCCGAGCCAGTGGTAGACCATATGGTAGATATCCTCGATGATCCCGCTCCGCTCCAGGACATTCGCCATAAAGATGAAGAGCGGGATGGCGTCGAGCAGATAGTTGGTCATCAGGCCGAAGATCCGCGTCGGAACAACGTTGACGGCCGACGCTCCCTGAAAGATGGCGGTGAAGATGATACCCGTCACCCCACAGGCAAAGGCCACGGGCAATCCCATGAAAAGGAAAAAGACCATGGTGCCGAAGATCAGAACGGTTAGAAGTTCGATGCTCATATGAATTCCCTCCCGGTCCGGACCGTGTAGATGTCTCGAATGGTCCAGACGATCCCCTGCAGCAGAAGGAGCACCCCACCGAAGGGCATCAGGAACTTAACGGGGTAGAGCGGCGGCGCCCAGTCGGTGAAGGAGTTCTCACCGACGATCTCGATCCCCAGGAAGGTGTTGCCGGAATTCATCATCTGCGAGCTCCAGTAGAAGTTCCAGGAGGTCCAGATGTAGACCAGCACAAAGATATAAAAAAACGGAGCGGTCAGGAGATCCATGATCGCCTGTGTCCGGCGGGTCCGGCTGGCATAGACGACATCCACCCGCACATGGGCTCGGTAGAAGTGGGCCGTGCCGGCGATCATGACGTAGTACATGGCGAACAGGGTCAACATTGTTTCATGTCCCCAGTTCGTCGGCATGCCGAAGCAATAGCGCATGATCACTTCAAAGGAAATGACCGCGACGCAGACAAGCGAGGTGTAGGCCATTACCCTGCCCACAAAGACGTTGGTCTTCTCCACGGCCATCATGAATGTTCGTAATCTATCCATCGTATCAACCTTTCCCGATATGTGGCATTCCTCTCGACAGATTTAAAAAAAGGGGGAAGGGATTCCTCCCTTCCCCCTTGGATCCCTTCTACATAGTCAGTTTCTTCCCCTTGCTGTCCACCAGATCCTTGTCCGTGTAGTATTTCATCTTTTCGGACTTCATATACTCCCACTGGGACTTGAATGCCTTCATCGCCAGAGGATCCTTCTGAGCCCATTTCACCCAGAGCTCGGGGGCGAACTTCCGGAACTTGTCTAAATCGCTTTCCTTAAGGCGGATGACCTCGACACCCTTGGCCAGGTACTTGGGAACCGCCTCGAGGTCGGCCTTCTGGATCGCTGTGTAGTGGTCCCATGAGTGCCACGTCACCGCCGCTTCCAGGAGCTCCTGGAGGTGCTTGGGAATCTTCTTCCAGGTATTGATGTTGATGTTGATGCTCATCAAGTCGACGGGCTGGTGGAGGCACGGTGTGGAAGGAGGCCCCATGATGATGTACTTGGCGATCTCGGCGAACCCCAGGTTGTAGTTGACGGCCCAGCCGACAAAGTCGGCGGCGTCGATGACCCCCTTCTCCAGGGCGGGGTACACCTCGCCGCCGGGGAGCAGGACCGTGGAAACGCCGGCAGCGCGGTAGATGTCGGCGATGATCCCACCCGGGTAGCGGATCTTCTTCCCCTTGAAGTCTTCGAAGGAGCGGATGGGAACCTTGGAGTGGATCAGGTTGTCGTCATGCTGGATCGGCCCCAAGTACATCATGTTGTGGGCACCATAGGCCTGACGGGCGATCTCCTTGCCGCCAAGGACGTCATACCAGGTCTCCCACTGATCGGGGCGGTCCATGGCAAAGGGGTAGGAGGAGAGGAAGGTGGCCACGGGGATCTTGCCGGGCCAGTAAACATCGAAGCAGTGCATGGCGTCGAACACCCCGGACTTGACGGCGTCGAACATCTCGAAGGTTCCGACGATCGCACCTGCGGGCAGGCATTCGATCAACAGCTTGCCCTCGGTAACCGCGGCGACCTTTTTGCCGAAGTCCTGGAACTTAGTGTACCCCACCGTGCCGGCGTCCCAGGAAGTCTGCATCTTCAGTTTGATGGGGCTCTGCGCGCTCAAACGCATCACGCTGGGAAAACCCATAACCCCCGCGGCCGCGCCGGTCGCTATGGCCGCGCTCTTCAGGAAACTGCGACGGGATCCTTTTTTACCCTGGCTTTCTTCCTCTTTACCTTTCTTACTCATTGTGTTTCCTCCTTT
>JAHFBU010000008.1 GCA_023249795.1 Syntrophaceae bacterium | reverse complement strand
AAAGGCCGCTGAAGCCCCTCCTTTCCGCCCTTGCGGACCTCGGGGTTGAAACCGCCACGGAAGGAAACCTGGGATATCCCCCGGTAACCATCCGGGGCGGCGGCCTGCGGGGCGGCGAGGCGCTACTCAGGAATATCGAAAGCAGCCAGTTCGTCTCCGCTCTGCTGATCGCGGCCCCTTACGCCGCCGGGGATGTGACGATCGTGCTTCAGGGGAGGGTCCCTTCCCTCCCGTACGTGGCGCTTACCGTGGAGACGATGGAGGCGTTCGGCGCCGCGGTCGAATCCGACGACTCAAGACACTACATTGTCAAAAGCGGGCGGCATTACACCGGAAGTGAATACCGGATCGAAGGGGACGTTTCCAGCGCCTCCTACTTCTTCCTCGCAGCCGCGCTGCTGAAGGGGCGGATGCGGGTGGAGAACATCAACCCGCGGACCGCCCAGGGGGACATCGCTTTTCTTGCGCTTTTGGAGCGGCTCGGCTGCCGGGTCGCCCGAGGGGAGAATCAGATCGAGATCGAAGGGGAGGATCTGCCCGGCGGAGAGATGACCTTCGACCTGGGCGCCATGCCCGACATGGCGCCGACGCTGGCGGTGCTGAGCGCGGTGCGGCCGGGACGCACCATCATCCGGAACGTCGCCCATCTCCGCCTCAAGGAGAGCGACCGCATCGCCGCCCTGGTGAACGAATTGAGAAAGGTCGGAATCGGTGCGGAAGAACTCACGGACGGAATGGCCATCGACGGGGGGAGCCCTTGCGGCGCCGCGATTGAGACCTACAACGACCACCGGATCGCGATGAGCTTCGCCATTCTGGGGCTTGCCGTTCCGGGAATGAAGATCGCAGATGAGGAATGCGTCGCAAAGTCCTTCCCCGGCTTCTGGACGACGCTGGACGGGCTCTATGGATAGGTTGCAGGTAACGGAAACATTTACCGAAAGCGCAGATGGATCGGTAACGGGGAGATGTACCGGAAGCCCGAAGGGATCGGTACGTCTCCCCGTTACAAAAGCGGGAATCTATCGAAGGCATAACGGTTAAATGAGGACCGCTCCATGAACATCATTTTGATCGGTTCCCGCTGCACGGGAAAGACCATAACCGGCCGGCATCTGGCGGCGCGTCTGGGACTTCCCTTCTGCGATACGGACGAACTGATCGCGCGGGAGACGGGACGGACGGTGGAAACCATCGTGGCGGACGGCGGCTGGCTTGCCTTCCGCGAGGCGGAGCGCGCGGTCATCGCGGCGCTCGCCCGGACGGACGGCGGCGTCATCTCACTCGGCGGCGGCGCTATCCTCGATCCGGATAACGTCGAGCATCTGAGGGGAAACGGTCTCTTCGTGTGGCTCGTCGCCGATGCGGAGATCATTGCCGGCCGAATGGCAAACGATCCGGCCAGCGGAGCGCAGCGCCCGTCGCTCACGGGAAGGCCGGGCATCGTGGAGATCAAAGAGATCCTGGCGGAAAGGGAGCCGCTCTACCGCCGCCTTGCCACGCTGACCGTCGATACGACTTCCTGCGCTGTCGAGCAAGTGGTGGAGACGATCTGCACCGGCCTGCGGGAAACGGTACCGCGGGCGGAGGAAATCATCGGAAAGAAGAAGGAGAAATAGCCATGTCCGGAAACACCATCGGCGTTTTATTTCGGGTCACGACGTGGGGAGAATCCCACGGCCCGGCGATCGGGGCCGTCATCGACGGCTGCCCGCCCCGGATCGAGCTGTCCGCGGCGGATATCCAGGCGGATCTCGACCGGCGGCGGCCGGGCCTGCTGCCCTCGGCAAGCCCCCGCGGGGAGGCGGACCGGGTCGAGATCCTCTCCGGCCTCTTCGAGGGGAGAACGACGGGAACCCCCATCTCTCTCATGATCCGCAACAGCGACGCCGAAAGCGGCGCCTATGATGCGCTCCGCGACCTCTTCCGCCCCGGCCACGGGGACATCACCTACCAGGCAAAGTACGGCATCCGCGACCACCGCGGCGGCGGACGCGCCTCGGGGCGCGAAACGGCCGGAAGGGTCGCCGCCGGCGCCGTCGCCCGGAAGGTCATCGAACAGGCGGGGATCGCCGTTTCGGCCTGGACGGCCGAACTCGGTGGAATCGTGGCCCGCAAGATCTCTTCCGACACTGCGCAGACCAGTTCGTTGCGCTGTCCCGATCGGGAAATGGAGGAGAAGATGGAAAAGTGCTTGCAGGAAGCGCGGGACGCGGGCGACACGCTCGGCGGGATCGTCGGGATCTCCGTCCGGGGATGCCCGGCGGGACTGGGCGAGCCGGTCTTCAGCAAGATGGATGCGGAGCTCGCCGGAGCGCTCATGGGAATCGGAACGGTTAAGGGGGTGGAGATCGGCGCGGGATTCGCGGCGGCGCGGATGACCGGCAGCGCCTGCAACGACCCCATCGGACCTGAAGGTTTTCGGACCAACCACGCCGGAGGGATCCTCGCGGGGATCACGAACGGCGACGAGATCGTCATTCGGGTCGCATGCAAGCCCATCTCCTCGATCCCTCAGTTGCAGGAGACCGTTGACGTCCGCGGAAATCCCGCCGTCGTCACCGTCGGCGGCCGCCACGACGTGTCGGTCATCCCGCGGATCATCCCGGTCTGCGAGGCGATGGTCTGCATCGTGCTCGCGGACCACCTTCTCAGGCAGAGGGCGATCGCATCATGACGGCTTCGTTTTCCGGGGACACGTTCCGATCCCTTCGGGCTTCCGGAACATCTCCCCGCCGCCTCACTGCTCGGACCTCGTGCGTCTTGCCTCTGGAGCTTTTTGCGAAGCCGTTCTTCATGAATCTTGATTGCGAAGGTGTTTGCGATGAACAAAGTTGAAATCGGCATCATCGGCGGGACGGGTGGAATCGGAAAATGGTTTGCCGATTTCTTCACCAGGACGGACCACACGGTCCTTGTGTCGGGAAGGACGGGGGGAATCTCCGTCCCGGAACTCGTTACGTCCTGCCGGATCGTCATCGTGGCCGTTCCCATTGCGGCGACGCTTGACGTGATCCGCAGGGCGGGCCCGCTCCTTCCGGAGGACGCCCTGCTGATGGACCTCACCTCGCTGAAGGAGGAGCCGGTGAAGGCGATGCTCGCCGCCACGCGGGCTGAGGTGATCGGCTGCCATCCGCTCTTCGGCCCGGATGTTCCGTCCCCGGCCGGCCAGAACATTGTCCTCTGCCCCGCGCGGGGGAACCGCTGGCTCGGCTTCCTGAAGGGAATCTTTGATGAGAACGGCGCGCGGGTCCGGGTGACTACGCCCGCGGAGCACGACCGGATGATGGCCCTGATCCAGGGGCTCACCCATCTGGATACGATCCTGATGGGGCTCACGCTGCGGGATTCCGGCGTGGAGTCGTCCGAACTCGATGCCTTCTCAACGCCCATCTTCCGAACAAAGCAGGCGATCGCCGCGAAGGTCTTCGGCCCGCGTCCCGGCCTCTATGCGGCCCTGCTTGCGGAAAACCCGAACATGCCGGCGCTGCTGGAAATCTTCAAGCGAAACCTCGCCCTCGTCGAGGATCTGATCCAACGGGGGGACGCGGCGGGCATCGAAGCCCTGCTGAAGAAGCCGTGATGGTCCGCGGGGCCGCCGATAAACCGCTCCGCTGCACCCGCGCCATTCCGGCGTGTGCGCAATATCTGTATCCTATTTCTTCGTATTGTTCGCGTCGGCGGGGTTTTCAGATTCATCCCTGAGCAGGTCGGCGAATTTCATCGTCATGCTCTTCGTTTCCTTTTCAGGAAGTTCATAGACCCATCCTTGCGTTCTTTTCATGAAGTCCGTTGTCTTGTCGAGGGCAAGCAGTTTTGCTTCCTTCGCTTTCAACGCTTCCTTGGATTCAACGTAGGATTCCTTGACCACATCGCTCTTGTCCACAACGTCGGCGGTCCATTTGGAGTACGTTTTGTTGCCCTTTGATGACAACTGAATCGTATAAACCGTTGAGTCATTCAGCTCGCAGACGTATGTCCGGTCAAATTTCATCTTGCCGGAGTCTTTCTTTACATCGACGAACTTAAAAAGCGGATTGGACAAGGCGAAAAATACCTGCTGAAGCTCATTCGATTTGGCTGCTTTTCCCGCGGGAATATTATCCAGTACGATACCGCGGTCCGATCCTCTCGTGATGGCATAACTGCCTTCCGTACTCTCTACACTGACCCTGCCGATCTCCTCATCATTGATATCGACAAGTTTTTTGTCGATATAATCCATGGCGTCCGTGCGCAGAGGGGGAACTTTCGTCGCCATATACACCTTGTCGCTCGAAATCAATCGAACGTACAGATCTATCGGATCATCTCCGGACTTCCCAACGAGAATGCCGGCAAGGATGCTCTTGTCCGGTTTGAGGAACTTTATGGCTATTTTCGGTTTGTCATCGCTTACGCCAAGTTGCGCATAATTGGCCTTGTCGCTTGTTATCAGTTCGGTCGTCTTGATATCAATGCACGCCGAGAGAAGCCCGTTGATCTGTTTCATCATGGCCGGATATTTATCTTTCTCGACAACAACGAAAGCGCGGTCCTGACGCAGGAGCGTAACCGTATTCCCCTCTGACTGCAGGACGATGCTGCCAATCGCCGACGGGTCTAATCCCTGCATAAGGCCCGTCTGCGCCGCAAATCCGCCTTCCGGCCTCTTCGAGAGGTTCGACTGCACGAGTGCCCACACCACCATCCCCGCCGCCACTATTCCAATGATCGCCAGCCTCTTATAGCTCATACATGGAACCCCGTTGTTTTTTTTAAAAATCGCTTTTATGCGTCGCTCTTGTGGCTGATATACTGCCGCTTGCGAAGGCTTCGCCGGATTCCCAGCACAATGGCGATAACGAGAATAACCAGCGGCGCGGACCAAATGTTGAGATTCCGCAGTTTGTCGCCAAGCATTTCTATGCTCTTGCGCTGCTCCATTTTCACCTTGCGCAGCTTCCGCTGGCCTTCGCGAATATTGCCTTCAAGTAATCTCTTCTTCTCCAGGATCGTCTTTTCCAACAGCTTGTTATTATCATCATTCATGGACGAGATAATGCTCTGCAACTCCTGCTGGAATCCGGCAATCTCCGCGTTGATCTTGTCTTCTTCCAGCGCCGACTTCTTTGCGGCCTCCTGTTCGATTTTGTCAACCACCAGAAACGGCCGCTGGAAACCCCCGCGCGCCCGCATTGCAATCAACTCGTTCGAACCCATCATGTCATCAACCGTGTTCATCAGCAGCGCGACATTGTCGCCAACCGCCGTCGCACCGGCAGCCGTCTGTTGATAAGCGATCATATCGCTGATGAAATCCACATCCGAAAAAACGACGACCGCGGATTCGGCGGACGACTCCTGCAATCGCTTAACATGCTTCGTTGCGGGTTCTTTTGCCGCGGCGGCAGCGTTCGGCGCCTGCGTCTTGTCATCGACCGGCACATGAATCCCTTTCGGGAAGCTCGATTTGAATCGTCCTCTTAAAAGATACCCCATGACCACGGGGCTCTTGCCGTCGGTGAATTTCTTCATCAATGCGCCCGGGCTGTACTCCATCGTTCTTTCCATGGAATCGTTCTTGAAGACATTGCCGCGATCGGTTGTTTGAATGAGCGGCGTAAGCCGGATATGATGCGCCGTGTCCTTCGGGTTTTGAACGGTCGGGTTCAGCGCACCCGCGAAGAGCACCCGCACCTGATTCAAATTCGCGCTTATAACGGATTCACGATTCATGCATTCGCGATTGAGCTTCAGAAATCCCATCAAGTCTTCGGGCTTTGCATTCTGCCTCGTGGCCGCTTTGAGAACAAGGCCGCGGTCGCCGACGAACGTATTTTCAGCCATCTCCACACCCCAGTTCCTCAGCAGCTTGTTCAAATCCGAGGCCTGCCGAGGAATTCCCGGGTTCTTCCGCATTTCAATATCGGCCGTCTGGTCAACCACGCAGAAGGGATCGACAAGCACAATCGCCCTGCCACCCCCGAGGACAAACTGGTCGATTGCGAACAGGATCTTGTCGCTCAGATTCTTCGGCTGAACGATAAGCAGCAAGTCGACATTCTTGATCTCGTCCACCGTCGCTTCGATCTTTTCAAGCTCATACCTCTGCTGCAATTGCTGCGTGACACTCCATGGCCGCTGCGTCTGCTGGCCCTGCATGGCCAGCAACTGCGCCAAATAGGCGCTCGTCCCGTCACCCATTACCGGGAGCGAGCTCAATACGCCGATTCGCTTCTTTTGCCTGACTGAAACGGCCTCAATCTGATAGGTGATGTCATACTCGAGAAAATTCTGCCTCTCCGGCGAAAAGAATGGAATCGTGTTGACCGATCCGTACTGCGTTTGCAAGGTCATTCCGAAGAAAAAGTTCTCATCCTCCGTCAAGGCAAATTTCTTTATGCCGTAACGCAGCGCCTCGGCCTCTTCATCCGAATACGGCCGCGGGTCCACAATTTCCAGCATCAGCAGACCCTTGGAGGCCCTTGTGTATTCCTTAAGCAGCGCCTCGACAAAATAATAGTAGTTATTAAGGAGCCGGATCTGGTCAGGCGCCTTTGTCACGGCCGTCTTTGAGTAGTAGAGTTTGATTTTGATCGGCTGTTTGACATTGCCGAGAATGGCCCTTGTGCTGTCGGAGAGCGTGTAAAGCTTCCGGTCGGTAATATCGAGTCTCATCGATTCGCCGACATTATGCGCGATGCTTATTGCACAAAACATGATAACGCCGACAAATATGACCGCTATGATTGCTCGTGTCGTCCTGTTCATCAACTCGCCTTCTTTTCATTCAAAATAATCGTGCATGCCCAAATCCAGCAGAGGATCGATATCACAAAAAACGCTATATCCTTGAATTCCAGTACCCCCCTTTGGATCGACTCGATATGCGTCAGGACACTCATTCGCGCGACCATTGTCAATGCGGCGCCGGGCAAAAGACCGGACAGGTAATCAAGCGTCGTCGGCATCCCCGCATAAACCAGGATGGCGCAGACGACCACGGAAAGGATGAAACTGATGACCTGATTCTTGCTCAGGGCCGAAAAGAATGATCCTACCGCCAAATACGAACCGGCCATCAGGAAACTTCCCAGATAGCCGACGATGATAAGGCCGGTATCCGGACTGCCCAGATAATAGACCGTCAACGGCACGGGAAAGGTCAGCAGCAGCGCGATGCCGAGAAATGCCCACGCCGCGATGAACTTGCCCCAGACGGCCTGAGTGACCGTAATCGGCAGCGTCAGCAACAGCTCGATCGAGCCTGACTTTCGTTCTTCCGACCACAGCCGCATCGCCGTAGAGGGCACCATGAATACAAACAGCAACGGCAGGTGGCTGAAAAATACGAGCAGATCCGCCTGCCGCATCTCGTAAAATCCGCTCCTGAATGTCAGATAGCCGGCAAAGAAGAGAAAAATGATCAGAAACACATATGCAACCGGCGTCGTAAAATACCCTTTGAGTTCTCTCTTGAATACTGCCATGAAACCGTTCATATCTTTGACTCCCGCGGCGACTACAGGGCGGCCTGTGCCGACGATGTGATGTTCCTGAACACCTCGTCCAGCGAGCACTGGTACTTCTCTTTCAATTCGTTCGGCGTTGAATCGGCAAGAATTTTACCCCGCGCGATAATAACCGTCCGCGAACAGATCGCCTCGACCTCCTCCAGGATGTGTGTCGAGATGATGATACACTTTTCGCCGGCCATCTCGTTGATCAGGCAGCGCACTTCATATTTTTGGTTGGGGTCCAGACCGTCCGTCGGTTCATCGAGAATGAGCACTTGCGGATCATGTATCAGCGCCTGCGCAAGACCGACGCGCCGCTTGTATCCTTTCGAAAGCGTTTCGATGCTCTGATGATACACCGATTCGATCGAACACATGGGTACGATGCGGTCGAGGGCCCGTCTGCGCTTTGCGCCGCGGATAGCGCGCGCATCGCATACGAAATTCAGAAAGCTGCCGACGGTCATTTCACCATAAGCCGGCGAACTCTCCGCGAGATAACCCAGGCACCTGCGCACATCCAAGGAATTCTTTCGAATGTCATACCCGCAAATGGAGGCCGTGCCGCTGTCCGGTTCGAGAAAACAGGCCAGTATTTTCATCGCGGTGCTTTTGCCGGCCCCGTTGGGTCCGAGAAATCCGAGCACCTGCCCTTTTTGTACCTCGAAAGATATGTCGTTAACCGCAACAAGCGACCCGAATGAACGACAAAGCCTATCAACGCTTATCATCTCTGTCTCCGCATCATGACGTATTAGAAGCCTTCTGCCTGTGATTCCGTGGGCCCCTGACTTTTCGAACCCTGTCCCGCATTTATTCCCATCCGCGGGGTGGACATTATACGGATGGATTTCATAAAGAATTTATTCACCGGAGTCAACTTTTTTTGAACAAGAACTGATCCGGCAGGGGGAAGAAGCCGTGATGGGCCTCTTAGCGCGGCCTTGCCTCGAATCAGTCGCAAATATCATCTTTGCGACTATATTTTGGAAGAGGCCGTGGCAGCCTGCATAGTTCGCACTATCCCATTTTCCCGGCGCGCTTCCGTATGACGGAGCAGATCTTTTCGATAATGCCGCCGGCGCCATAATCCCTGTAGAACGCCGCCGCCAGCTCTTCAGACGTCGGCACAATCGTCTTGGTCATATCGGCCAACAACCTTAGAACCAGACCCGGCTTTATCGAAACGGCATCGGCCAATCTTTCCCAATGCCGGGTTTTGAGCCAGGCCGGTCGGTTCTCGCCGCCGATCTTCATGGCCAGTTTGTTTGTCAGCCCCTCATAGACACTCGTGCAGAGGAGATCGTAAAACGGCGCGAGATGCGGGCCGGGATCGGCCAACAGGATCGAAACGTTTTTTGCGTGGGCATCGGCATTGCCGATCAGGACATTGAAAATGACCCACTGCATGAGCGCCATCCTGTCCGCTGCCGGGCGTATGCTTGACCTGTTTATCAGATCGAAACAACGGTCCAACGCCGGCCCGCCCTCACTTTCATATTTCTGCTCCGGAAGAAAACCAAGCGCCTGGCAAAAATCCTCCTGATGAATTCGGACCACCTTGCCGTCCGGGGTCCTTTCCCTGTCGAAGCGTTTTACGATGAATAACGTATCGGCGCCTCCACGGACGATGACTTCCGGTACCTTGAGTCCGAGCCTACCGGCAAGCATCATGCAGTAAGCCTCGTTGAGGACGGACCCTTCAAGCCCTTGAATGGGCGGCTTCATAATGTGCGTGCTCGGCAGGGTGCCGGTTGCGAGATAGATCCGATTGTCTTCCATATAGATGGGCAGCTTGTTCTGCGCCCCCGCCAGGGAGAGGCGAATGCCCCTCTCGCCGGCCATCAACGGTTTCATCGGAAGCTCGGCCACGATTTTGCCAAGCGCTTTTTCATCAAGCTCCCGATACCCTTTTTCATCCCGGGGCGAGCTCCCTTCGGGTAAGACGGAAACGGCCCCGGCGCACTCGCCGCCGATTCTCCTTAAGAGAAGAAAATCGTTCTTCTCCGAAATTCCCAGGCGCCGCGCGATAACCCGCCGTATCTCCGCTTCCGGGAGAAGGTTGGCAAAGAAGGGCCGGGCCAGGTCATCTTCGTAAGGCTTAGCACGAAGCGGTAGAGACAACGATATGGCGATACTTCCCGGGCGAGTTATCCATGCTGAATCGTACTGGAAGATGAATCTGTGCCGAGCGTCAAGCCACAGATAACCTGCCCTTCGGTCATCCGAATAGACACCGAGCCTGTCACCCGCGCTGTCGCTACTCATTTTTCCAACCTCTCGGCCGAACCGCAATTTTCAATCCAAGACTGGATAGGACCTGAAGGACCTTGCCGATGTGCGCGGTCGGTTTTCCGTTTTCGAGATCGGAGAGAAATCGATAACCCACGTTGCACATCGCAGCGGCATCGGCAAGCGACAGTCCGTCCGCTTTCCTCCTTTTTCTGACGATCTTACCTATGTCGGCTGGTGAATTAATTGTCTCGTCCAAGGTGCAACTCCCTTCATTAAGTTTTGCCATTATTACCGTACGGGAATATTGAACGCCTTACTGCCGTTTGTCAAGCGATATATACCCGCTCGGGAATAAATATTGTCCTGACCATGATGGGCGGTCATATTATCCCCCGCGGGAATATGGAGGCTTGGGCCTGCACTCCCGCCGCCATGCGTCCCTGCTTGCGGAAAACCAGAACATGCCGGCGCTGCTGGATATCTTTGATCTGACCTCGCACAATGTGAAGAGGTGCTGGGGAATATTGACCGATGACGAGATCGGTCAAATCGCCGGTAAACGGGGCAGGAGAGATACGGGATCGAGCAGGGGAAACCCGAAAAGCAGGTCACGGACGGGAAGAAGTTTAACGGGATGCCGGTGGTTTCATCATTCGGCTAACCCGCCGGACGGCCGTCCGGCGGGTCGCAACGACCGCTTTCAGTTTGAACAAGCTTATTTGACGGAGATTTTTTCTATAATGACCGGTTCCACGGGCACATCGCCCATATGCCCCTTCGATCCCGTCTTTGCGTTCTCAATTTTGTCCACAACCTCCATGCCCTTGATCACCTTTCCGAAGACGGTATAACCGTACCCCTGCATGTTTGGGGCGGAATAGTTCAAGAAAGCGTTATCCTTGGTGCTGATAAAAAACTGGCTGGTCGCTGAATTGGGGTCGCCTGTTCTTGCCATGGCAATGGTTCCCCTGTCATTCTTCAGGCCATTATTGGATTCTATCGCTATTGGAGCGGATGTTTTCTTCTGATTCATGTCCTGCGTGAAGCCGCCGCCCTGAATCATGAAACCCTTAATCACCCTATGGAAGATGGTGCCGTCATAGAATTTGCTGTTCACATATTCGAAAAAGTTCTTGACCGTATTGGGAGCTTTTCCCGGATCGAGTTCGACTTCAATACTCCCCATGTTGGTTTGGATCACGACCCGGGGAGCCCCTTGCTCGGCCGCCTGGCCCGTCGTCCCCACCATCAGAACAAGGAGGCAGGCGTAAAGGTTTGCCATGGTCATGGCACTTCGGATGCTGGACTCGCGGCGTTTTTCTCTCACGGTTTTTGTCTCCTTATCCATTGTTAGTTTTGATAGGAACCCATTTTTTAACGCGGCCGTTATATTTTAAAAGGCGATGGGCTGTCAATAAGAATGACCGCCGGCTCAAGGACACGAACCAACAAACTCCACCAGACGGTTTTCATCCAAACCGACGCCCGGCACCCCGTCCAATCTTTTTGAAACGACCCCTTGTTCAAAGAAGAGCACGGTCGGATAGATCCTTATCGAATAGTTATCCGCGATGGTTTCCCGATCATCCTGTACCAGGACGAAGCGGCGCCCCTCTCCCTCCGCGTGCTTTGTAAATATCGGCAGGAACCTTGTACAAAAGGGGCACCAGGAGGCGTAAAACAGGGTAATGACACGATCCGTTGCCTTCAGTATTTTGTTTAAATCATCATTGTTATTGACCACAGCACATGCGACGCTTTCACTCATCAGAACACCTCCTCAACAATCCACCCTCATCCATTACTCAAATTGGCCCTTGAATTCCGCCATGACCTTCCGAAGGTCCGCGACATCCTCCCGGAGCAGGTGGACCTCCTCCTCCAGCACGGAGAGACGTTCGTTTTCCGCCATTACCCGGAGACGGGCCTGTTCAGGCGAGGCTGAAGCATCTTCCTCCGATATGACCGGTTCTCCCGAAAACAGATGGGTATAGCGCTGCTCCTTCATCCCCGGCCGACGCGGGAGTTTGATTACGAGATCCCGTTCCGCGAGTTCATCAAGAAGCGACTCGATTGCGGCCAGATCCCCCATCGCCGCCATCCTTTCCGCGCGCCCCTTCAGCTCTCCGACCGTCTGGGGGCCGCGTACAAGCAGCTCCGCCATTACCGCCAGTTCGGCAGGTTCCAGCTTCATCTTCTCATAAAGGAGATGCCTGTATTTCGGCACCCTTCCGCTATCGACAGCCGTCAACACAAGGTGTTTGACCTTGAGCGAATCGAGCGCCCGGACCACCGCCGCCTCCTCCAGTTTCATCATCGGATGACGGTTCGACTTTTGGTTGCAGGCCATCGTCAGGGAATTGAGGGTAAGCGGATAATAATCCGGTGTCGCGAGCTCCTTCTCGATGAGCGATCCAAGGACACGGCATTCAATTTCGTTGAGGATCGTTTCCATGTTCACCTCTTGTGCATAGGATGACGGTATCTATGCCACCCGTGCGTCCCGGGGTCAAGACTGAATATCCGTAACGCAACAGAAAATTCTGATTGACATGGATTGAAAAGTCCTATACGGTACGCCGCACATTTGAATCGCGGTCGTGAAGAATAAGGATTGATGATGAACGCAGTCGGCAGTTTCAGAAACAATTGGTGGTGGCAGAACAACATAAGGGAGGGGTTTGACCACCGCTAAGAGCAGATGAATTGAAAAGAACTTAAAGCCGTGGGGACCTCTTTCAGGACCCCACGGCTTTTTTTGTTTTCGACAAGAAGGCCGTGACCGACATCGCGGTCTTTTTTATTTCCTTGCAGAATGACCGCGGCTTGCCGAAGGGGACTCATTCTCAAGGTGTTTCAGGGAGGTATAAATGCTGATCGTCATGAATTACAGCGCTACTGCCGCCGAGATCGACGACGTGGTCAAGGCCGTGCGGAACATGGGCTTCCGGGCTGAGCCGATTCCCGGCGGAGAACGAACCGCCATAGGGGTGCTTGGCAATGAAGGATACGTCGATGATGCGGTCATACGGGACCTTCCGGGAGTTCAGGAAGTGATTCATGTCTCCAAACCGTATAAACTGGTTTCCCGGGCTTTCCACCCGAAGAGCAGCGTGATTGACGTTTGCGGGATTAAGATAGGCAAGGGATGCCGCCCGATTGTTGCAGCCGGCCCCTGCGCCGTGGAAGGGGAGGATCAGATCGTAAGAACGGCTCTTGCGGTGAAGGCCGCAGGCGCTGATTTACTGCGGGGAGGCGCCTTCAAGCCGAGGACCGGCCCCCATACGTTTCAGGGGCTCAGGGAGGAGGGGCTGCGGCTCCTCGCTTTGGCCCGTAAAGAGAGCGGCCTGCCGATTGTCACGGAGGTGATGAGCCCCGACCATGTGGAGCGGGTTTCCGAGTGCGCCGACCTGTTGCAGGTGGGCGCCAGGAATATGCAGAATTTCGATCTTCTGAGGGAACTTGGAAGATCAAGCAAACCCGTACTCCTCAAAAGAGGGATGAGCGCCACCATCGAGGAGTTTCTCTCCGCTGCCGAATATATCCTTACCGGCGGCAATCCGAACATGATTCTATGCGAACGGGGCATCCGCACTTTTGAAACCGCCATGCGCAACACCCTCGATCTTTCGGTCGTACCCCTGATCGAAGAACTGTCTCATCTCCCCATCATGGTTGATCCTTCCCACGCCACCGGTAAAAGAAGCCTTGTTCCCCCCATGGTCAGAGCGGCGCTTGTTGCCGGGGCGCACGGCATACTGGTCGAGGTCCATCCCGAACCTGAAAAGGCCCTCTCAGACGGGCCGCAGTCTCTGACTTTCCAGGGATTTGAGGCGTTGATGGGCGATGTAAGAAGATTGCGTTCCTTTCTCGGATTTGAGTGATGCCAATTTTGAAGCGGTCCTAATTTTATTGAATCATGACAGGAGAACCGACCCATGTACGATCCCGATTTTGAGACCTTTGCCCGGCGCGCCGGAGAGGGAAACCTGATCCCCGTCTGCCGGGAGATCCTGGCCGATACGGAAACCCCGGTGACGGCCCTGATGAAACTGGCCGACAGGCCCCACGTGTTTCTGCTGGAGAGTGTCGAGGGGGGCGAGAAATGGGCGCGATACAGTTTCCTCGGGGCGGACCCGCGGCTGATCTTCCGCGTCCGGGGGGAAGAGGTGATCATCGAGGAAAATGGTAACGTGCGGCGTATCCCCCATGGCGGCGACCCCATGCGGTTTCTGAAGGAACTGCTCGATCCTTTCCATCCTGTCCACATGGAGGGGCTACCCCGGTTTTTCGGCGGTGCCGTCGGGTTTCTCGGATATGACATGGTTTGCTATTTTGAGCGGCTTCCCGCGGGCAGGGGGGAAGCCCCGGCGGAGGACGAAGCGGTTTTTCTTATCACCGATACGCTCCTGATTTTCGACAACATCCGCCACACCCTCAAGGTCGTCGCCTGCGCGATGACCGGCGAGGCCGAGGGGCTGAGAGAGAGCTATGACGGGGCCGTCCGCCGAATCGACGCGATGACGGCCCTCCTCCAGGCGCCGCTGCCCGTAAGACCGGCTTCCCCGGGGCGGAAGGAACAAGGACAAAAGCCCCCCCTCCCCTTCCGATCCGACATGGCCCCGGAGACCTTTCGGGAGATGGTCCGGAAGGCCCGTGAATATATCGCCGCCGGGGACATCATCCAGGTCGTCCTCTCCCGGCAGCTCCAGCGGGAATCCGACGCAGACCCGGTCGATCTCTACAGGGCGCTCCGCCATGTGAACCCCTCGCCTTACCTGTTCTTCCTCAAGGTCCGGGATTTCTGCCTCGTCGGCTCATCGCCGGAGGTCATGGTCCGCCTCGAAGAAGGGGTCGCGGAACTCAAACCGATCGCCGGGACGAGGCGCAGGGGAAAGAGCGAGCAGGAGGATCGGCGGCTCGCCGACGAGCTCCTCCAGGACCCCAAGGAGCGGGCGGAGCACGTGATGCTCGTCGATCTGGGCCGGAACGATCTCGGACGGATCGCCCGGATCGGAAGCGTGCAGGTCAATCAGTTGATGGCGGTGGAACGCTACTCCCACGTGATGCATCTCGTTTCGGACATCCAGGCACAGCTCGCGGAGGGAAAAGACGCCTTCGATGTCCTGAGGGCCACCTTCCCCGCCGGCACGCTGACCGGGGCGCCGAAGGTCCGCGCGATGGAGATCATCGCGGAGCAGGAACCGGTCCGCAGGGGGGTCTATGGCGGCGCCGTCGGGTACTTCAGTTACGGCGGCAATATGGATTTGTGCATCACGATCCGGACGATGCTGCAAAGGGACGGGAAGATATTCATTCAGGCAGGCGCCGGCATCGTGGCTGATTCCGATCCGGAGGCGGAGTACAGGGAGACGCTGAACAAGGCCGAGGGGATGGTCCAGGCGGTGCACCTTGCGGAAAACGGCTTCGAACTTTAGGATGTTGAAAAATGCTCCCGCGGCTTTTCCAACATCCTTTCGCCGTTGGTATTCCGGGGACACGTTCCGATCCCTTCGGGCTTCCGGAACATGTCCCCCACCCGCACGGCTGAGGATGTCAGAAGCCTTGCACCTGGACATATCTGAATAGCCTGATTGTGGAGGAGAGAAGAACAATGATACTCATGATCGACAACTATGATTCCTTTACCTACAACCTGGTCCAGTATCTGGGCCAGCTCGGCGAGGAGGTGGCCGTCCACCGGAATGACGCGATTTCGCTCGATGAGATCGCGTCAATGAAACCGGAGGCGATCTTTCTCTCCCCCGGCCCCTGTTCTCCCGAGCAGGCGGGGATCACCATAGACGTGGT
>JAHFBU010000173.1 GCA_023249795.1 Syntrophaceae bacterium | reverse complement strand
TCTCCAGAAGCAGGAGGCGGCAAAAAAAGAAGTAGTAAAGCCCGCGGGGCTTGAAAAGAAGAAAGAACCGACGGGAAAAGATACCGAGGCCGGGAAAAAAGGTTCTGAAGAAATCAGGCAGGTGATCGGCGAGGTTCCAAAGAGTGAAACCCTCTTCGAACGAGCTCAGGCCACGGGTAAATATCAGGACATTTCCCTTGATCTCCGCCCTTTCGGTTATGATTTTTTCCGCGATGCATCCGTCAAGGTCGTCACGGACAGCAGAAATATTCCCATTCCCATAAAGTATGTCGTGGGCCCCGGTGACGAGGTCCGCGTCGCGCTGTGGGGGCGGGTCAATGCCTCCTATAGCCTGACCGTCGATAGAGACGGAAAGATTGCCATCCCGACGATTGGTCCCCTGGCAGTCGCAGGGATGACCTTCGAGCAGATGTCCACCTATCTGATCAAGCAGGCCGAACAGATTACAGGGACCAATGTCGATATTTCGATGGGCGCCCTGCGGACGATCCCCGTGTTCATCCTTGGCGATGTGCGTAAGCCGGGCGCTTATACGATCGGCTCCTTCGCCACCATCACCGACGCCCTGCTTTTGGCCGGCGGGCCCACGGAGATCGGCTCAATGCGCAATATCCAGCTCAGGCGCAAGGACAAGATCATACAGACCTTCGATCTTTACGATCTGCTGCTCAAGGGAGACAAGTCCAGGGACGTGATCCTCAGCGCGGGAGACATCGTCTTCGTTCCCGTCATCGGTCCCTATGTCGGGGTTGCGGGCAATGTCAGGCGTCCGGCCCTTTACGAACTGAGAGATAATTTTTCCCTGGAGTCCCTCTTCGATCTTGCCGGCGGGATCATTCCCATGGCCTACACCCAGCAGATCCAGGTGGAGCGAACTGTCCGCAATGAAAAGAAGATTGTCATCGACATTGACGATAAAAAACTCGTACGCACAAAAACATTTATACTCCAGGATGCCGACATCATTAAGGTATTCTCAATTGTGGACAAGGATGTCAACGTCGTTCATCTGAGCGGCAATGTGAAAAAAGGTGGCAAATATGCCCTGACGGCGGGGATGCAAATCAGAGATGTGCTCAGGAGCGAAAAGGATCTGCTGCCGGAGACCTACTTCGATTACGCCCTGATCAAACGCTTCCAGCCGCCCACCATGGAGGCGCTCCTTATCCCCTTCAACCTCGGTGATCTGCTCCTGCGCAACGATTCGGCGAGCAATCTTGCACTCCAGCCCCAGGACAACATTTACGTCTTCAACCGGTCTTTTTTCCGGGACAAGCCCACCTTTACAGTCAAAGGCGAAGTCCGCAAAGGGGGACAATTCGATCTGACGGATCAATTTATGGTGAAGGATGCCATCCTGACCGCCGGCGATCTGACAAAGGATGCCTACCTGAAAAAGGGAGAGATCATAAGACTCAACAAGAACAAGGAATATTTTACGCTCTACTTCGACGTGGGCCGGGCGCTGGCCGGTGATCCCGCGGAAAATTTCCTTATCCAGGATGAAGACCAGATCATCATCCACTCGGTGTGGGAAGAGGTTTACAAAAAGAGTGTCACCATCGAGGGTGAGGTCACCAACCCCGGAGTTTATCAGCTCACCGAAAAGATGACCCTAAAGGATCTGGTTTTCAAGGCGGGCAATATCCTGGAATCCGCCTATCCCTATGATGCGGAGATCGCCTCCCTGACGACCGGCTCCGGCCGGGAGGCCCTGCTGGTCTGGAAAAATATCGATCTTCAGAAGGCGCTGGCAGGTGATCCGGGGCACAACGCGCTATTGATGCCTTACGACCATCTATTCATCAAGCGCATTCCCGACTGGCGACCTGACAAGTTCGTCGGTGTTGAAGGCGAGGTCAAGTTCCCCGGACGTTACCTCATCAAAAAAGGTGAGAAACTCTCTTCACTGATAGAGCGGGCCGGCGGCTACAAGGAGAATGCCTATCTTCGCGGCGCCTTCTTCACCCGGGATCGGGTGCGCGACCTTCAGCAGAAGGGGCTCCTCGAGATGGCGGATCGTCTGGAGCGGGAGCTGATGAGTTCCGCTGGAACTTTGTCCACGGCGACCTCCGCGGAAGAGATCGCGGGGAAAAAGTCGGAGATGGAACAGCGGCAAAAATTCGTAGAATCTTTGAGGAAAATAAAAGCAACGGGCAGGATGACGATTTATCTGGCACATCTCCGCCTGCTTAAGGGGAGTGAGTATGATATCGATCTGGAGGAAGGCGATAAGCTCCTGATTCCCGAAAAAAACAGCGTCGTCAATGTTGTCGGCGCCGTCATGACCCAGGGGACCCACATCTATTCGGAGCGTATGGGCTACCAGGATTACGTCGGCGAGTCGGGCGGGTATTCCCGCTACGCGGATACCGATAATATCTTTGTCCTGAAGGTTGACGGTTCGGCCCGAAAGCTTGCCCGGGGATTCTTGGACTGGAGCGCCCCCCGGAATCGATGGGAACTGGCCGGTTACGGCAGTGAGGTCCGCCAGATCGAACCGGGCGACACGATCGTCGTACCGGAGAAGGTGGACCGCATTGCCTGGCTCAGGGAAGTCAAGGACTTCACTCAGATCCTGATGAACACCGCCGTCGTTGCAGGCGTGTTCAAGGCGCTCTATTGAAGCCGAGCCGGCAATTAATAGCGAATGGTAGTATTGACCTTCCATTAATCTCACAATCAATGTCTATTGCGCATTCTCCCTTTTATTAAGTAGACTGCTCTCGAATTCATAAGCATACGAGGAGCAGTAAACGGATGAGTAGCGAAGAGATGAAAGGAGGATGTATCCCTATGCGAAAATTCAGGAGATGCGCAGTCGGCATGGTGATATTATGTGTTCTGACGCTCACGATTCCATTCCAGGTGTTCGCCCAGACGGAACTGGGCGCTGGTGCGGCGGGAGCGGCTAGCGGCGCGGGAGCCGGAGCTGGCGCAACCGCCGGAGCAGGCGCTGGTGCAGCGGCGGGCGCGGGTTCAGGCGCGGGTGCAGTCGCAGGCGCGGGTGCAGTCGCAGGCGCGGGTGCGGCCGCGGCTATCGGCGCGGGCACGATTGCGCTCGGCGTAGCCGCTACAGCCATTGTGGCGGCAGCCGTCGTCGCTGCGTCCTCCAATCCGGACAGGACGACGACCAACCATTAAGATTGGAGGAGCATCTCGTTCATTTTCAGCCCCTATCATCCTGAACTTGTGGAAGGATGAGAGGGGCTGAATATTGTCGCAAATACATACATGCCATTATCCGATCGTCTCTGCTTCATTGCAATTGCGCTGGTGGGCCTATTGGTTTTTACCGCCGGAGTTTCTGCCGCGGGCGATCCCAAGGAGGTTGATGCGATTCTCAGCGCCGCCGAATCCGTTTTCCAAAGCATGGAGAGGCGGGATTTGCCGGTCCTCTGGAAGGGGCTATCCTCTGCGACCCGACAATCCATCATCCGAAACGTTTACAAGGCGGTCGGCAAGGCGGGAATAACTTGCAGCGCAGAGGAGATCCGGGCGGAATTCGAAAAAGGCGGCGCCATTGCCCAGGAATATTGGGGAGGCTATCTGTCCCGCTTCGAGCCGAGGAGTGTTCTCGAACAGAGCCGCTGGAGTCTGGGCCCGGTGCAGAAGGGGAGGGCGGCGATCATCCTGCGCTACAAGAAATCCGATAACGACGCGCGTATCCAGATGTTCCTTGAGGAGGGCGCCTGGAAAGTCGGTCTTGACGAGACCTTCTCCACCCGAAAATGAAGATGATGATGAAACGGTGAGTTACAGACCTGACGTACAAACCAACCCCCCATGTAAAGGTTTTCCATGAAAAAAGCGCTTATCACCGGAATCACGGGCCAGGATGGATCGTACCTGGCCGAGTTTCTCCTCTGCAAGGGTTATGAAATCCATGGTCTGATCCGTCGGGCCAGCACCTTCAACACCGAGCGGATAGACCACCTCTACAAGGACTTTCACGACCCTGACGCGCGGGTTTACCTTCACTACGGAGACCTGTGCGTTTCCGGTCAGTTGACGGACCTCCTCCAGGAAATCCGCCCGGATGAGGTCTACCACCTGGGCGCCCAGAGCCACGTCCGTGTCAGTTTTGACATGCCGGAGTACACGGGCGACGTGACCGGCCTTGGAACAATCCGTCTTCTCGAAGCGATCCGGAAGACCGGGTGCAATGCCCGTTTCTACCAGGCCTCCTCGAGCGAGATGTTCGGCGCCGCATTACCCCCCCAGAGTGAGGCGACCTGCTTTCAGCCGCAGAGCCCATACGCCGCCGCGAAGGTTTATGCTTACTACGTAGTCCGCAATTACCGGGATGCCTACAAAATCTTCGCCGCCATGGAATCCTCTTCAACCACGAATCCCCGCGCCGCGGCGA
>JAHFBU010000172.1 GCA_023249795.1 Syntrophaceae bacterium | reverse complement strand
ACGGGATTTCTGCTCTACGGCATCGCTCTCATCTTCGGGGCGACGGGCTCGACGAATCTTGCGGCGATCTACCAATATCTGAGGGTGGGTGCGAGCCTCTCATCTCCGATGCTGATCTTCGGCATGTCCCTTTTGATCGTGGGGTTCGGCTTCAAGGTCGCCTCCGTGCCGTTCCACATGTGGATGCCGGATGTTTACGAGGGGGCGCCCACCGTTGTTACGGCATTTATGTCGGCCGGGGTCAAGGCGGCCGCCTTTGCGGCGTTCCTCAGGGTTTTTGTATTTGCGCTTCCGGCATTGCAGCCGAACTGGACCGCCGTCTTCTGGGTGCTGGCGATCCTGACGATGACCATAGGCAATCTCGCGGCGCTGTTGCAGGAAAATATCAAGCGCATGCTGGCCTACTCCAGTATTGCCCATGCCGGATACATTATGATCGGTATGGCGGTCGCAAGGCATGCCGCCGATGATATCGGCACCTCCAGCATCCTGTACTATCTGCTGGCCTACACGTTCATGACCCTGGGATCCTTTATCGTGGTGATTATCTACGGAAGGCATACGGAAGAGAATCTGAACATTGGCGACTATGCCGGGATGGGCTATAGATATCCCGCGTTGGGTGCGGCCATGGCCATCTTCATGTTTTCTCTGGCGGGGATTCCGCCCACCGCTGGATTTTTCGGGAAATTCTATCTGTTTTCCGCCGCGGTGAAGGGCGGATTCATCGATCTGGCCATTATCGGGGTCATTAACAGCGTTCTTTCCGTCTATTATTATTTGCGCGTTACCGTCATGATTTATATGCGGGAGCCTGCCGCAGATATGCCCATCCTGAAATTTTCCCGGGCCGCCACCCTGGCTGCGACCATAGCGGCACTGGCGACCCTGATTTTGGGGATATTCCCGGAAACATTTATCACCCTTGCCCGCCAATCCGTCTCCATGCTATTAGGCTAAACAATAAAGAATTGTGCGCTGCTTGCCCGAACAAAGCTTGCCCGTCAATCCCTCTCCATGATATTGGGTTGCACGGATCGGAAGCCGCAATCAGTCCGCTCGCAAAAAGTTGGGGGCGTAAGCCCCCATTGAAATGGAAATCATGAAAGAGATTGATCCGCTCAGACTCCCCCGGCATATCGCGATCATCATGGACGGCAACGGACGCTGGGCCGAGAGCCATACCCTGGGCCGGATCATGGGGCACCGGAAAGGGGCCGAGTCCGTCCGGACGGTCACGAGAACCTGCCGCCGGCTCGGGATCAACTGTCTTACGCTCTATACCTTTTCCGTTGAAAACTGGCTTCGCCCGGAAGCGGAGGTCCGCGCCCTCATGAACCTCCTTCTGCAATATCTTGAGGGTGAGCTCCAGGAGATGATGGACCAGGGGATCCGTCTGACGGCCATCGGCGACCTGGATGCCCTCGAAGTCCCGGTCAGGAAGAAGCTCGACGAGACCCTGGAGAAGACCTCCGGCAATAAAGAGATGATCCTGAATCTGGCGATCAGTTACGGAGGGCGCGATGAGATTGCGATGGCCGCCAAACGCATCGTCGGCGATGCGCTGGCCGGAAAGGTAGCTCCAGAGGAGATCAGCAAGGACCTCTTTTCAACCTATCTCTATACGGTCGGGGTTCCCGATCCGGATCTGCTGATTCGGACCGGGGGGGAATATCGGGTCAGCAATTTTCTCCTGTATCAGATGGCCTACGCGGAATTCTACTTCACCGATATTCTCTGGCCTGATTTTCGCGAGGCCGATCTCCTGGCTGCGATTGTTGAATATCAGCGTCGCGAGCGCAGGTTCGGAATGACCAGTGAACAGGTCGGCGGAAGGTAAAGGAAACACCATCGCTTCCCAAGGAGGTGAAGAATGACGCCCCACATGAAAAGATGGATCACCGGCATCGTCGCCGTTCCGATTTTGTTCGGGATCATCGCCTACGGAGGGGAAACGGTTTTTGCCGTTTTGATTATCGCCGCCACCCTGCTGGGAATGGAAGAGTATAACCGGATGGTCTTCGGGCAGGGTGTCGGCCTCGAAGGGGTCGAAACGATGGGCCTTGCGCTCTTAATCCTGCTGACCGCCTGGTATGCGAACCCGCCGCTGCTTTTGGCCGTGCTGACTTTTTCAATCATCTCCGTCCTGATCCTCAACCTTTTTCGGATCCGAAAACAGGGACTGGATATGTCGCACGCCGGTCAGGTGATCCTGGGAATATTGTATATCCCCTTCCTGATGTCTCATTTGATCCTGGTTCGCCAGACGCCGTCGGGGGTCCTGTGGATATTCTTCATCCTGGTTATGGCCTTTGCCGTGGACACGGCCGCCTACTATGTCGGACGGCGGTTGGGAAAACGAAAGCTCTATCCCGAGGTCAGTCCGGGGAAAACCGTCGAGGGGACGATCGGCCTCGTTGCGGGAGCCGTTGCGGGCTGTCTTCTTTTCAGACAGTTCTTTTTCCCGGCGCTTCCGGTGGCGCATGCCGTGGTGCTCGGAATGGCGGGGAGCGTCATCGGGCAGTTCGGGGATCTGTGCGAGTCGGTTCTGAAAAGGGTGGCCGGGGTGAAGGACTCTGGAACGCTGTTTCCCGGTCACGGGGGTATCCTTGACCGGCTGGATTGTCTGATGTTCATCACCCCCTTTGTTTATTATTACCAGGAATTCGTGATTCGATGAAACGCATCTCCATCCTCGGTTCCACCGGCTCGATCGGGGTCAGCACGCTGGATGTTGTCGGCGGTCATCCGGATCGGTTCGGAGTCGTTGCCCTCGCGGCGGGCCGAAACGTTACCCTTTTGAAACAACAGATCGAACGGTTCCGGCCGCGGCTGGCGGCGGTGTTGGATGAGGCGCATGCCCGGGAACTCCGAACACTTCTTGGCCCGGCATCGGCGACGGAGGTTCTGTTCGGGCCGGAGGGGTATCGGGAAGCGGCCGCATTCGCGGATGCGGATATGGTCGTTTCAGCGATGGTGGGCGCAGCCGGGCTGCTCCCGACCCTGCACGCAATCGATGCGGGCAAGGATATCGCCCTGGCGAACAAGGAGACGCTGGTGATGGCGGGTCATCTCGTTCTTCGCAAGGCGGCCGAGAAGGGGGTGAAAGTCATTCCCGTCGACAGCGAACACAGCGCCATCTTCCAGTGTCTTGAAGGTCACCGAAGGGAGGAGGTCCGGCGGATCATCCTCACGGCCTCGGGCGGACCCTTCCTGAATGTCCCCAGGGAAGAACTGGCGGAGGTGAAGCCCGCGCAGGCCCTGAAACACCCGAACTGGGCGATGGGTAAAAAGATCACCATCGATTCGGCCACGATGATGAACAAGGGGCTGGAGGTGATCGAAGCCGCCTGGTTGTTCGACGTTCCCGTAACGGCGATCGATGTCCTGATCCATCCCCAGAGCATCGTCCATTCCCTGGTGGAGTACCGCGACGGCAGCGTGCTCGCCCAGATGGGGGTTCCGGACATGAGGATTCCGATTGCCTACGCGCTCTCTTACCCGAATCGCCTGACCAGCGCCGACAAGCCCCTCGATCTCGGGAAGGTCGGCACGCTGACCTTTCTCGATCCCGACCCGATCCGCTTTCCCGCTCTGCGGCTGGCTTACGAGGCGGCGAAGGCCGGGGGAACGATGCCGGCCGTGTTGAATGCGGCGAACGAAATGGCGGTGGCGGCCTTTATCGAAGGGAAAACAGGATTTGACAAGATCGTCTCAATTGTGGAAGAAGTTCTCTCCCGTCACCGCGGGCAGGCGGACCCTGGGATCGATGCGATCCTCGCGGCCGACCGCTGGGCCAGGGAAGGGACGGAGACTATCATCAGAGGAATGCAAAATTGATCGGAATCAGCATCGTATCGGTGGTTGTTTTATTGGGGATCCTGATCTTTGCCCATGAGCTCGGCCATTTCTGGGTGGCCAAGCGGGCGGGGGTCGGGGTTCTGAAATTTTCACTCGGATTCGGTCCGCGCATCATCGGGAAAAAAATCGGGGAGACGGAATATGTCCTCTCCCTGCTTCCGCTGGGCGGTTATGTGAAGCTTCTCGGGGAATCCGCCGAAGAGGAATTGACTGAGGAGAATGCAAAGCGGTCCTTCCTGAAACAGAAAGTCTGGAAACGGATCCTGATTGTCGCGGCGGGGCCGATCTTCAATTTCCTGCTGGCGTTTGTGATATTCACCGTCGTCAATATGATCGGGCTTCCCGTCCTGACACCGGAAATCGGTTCGCTGCAAAAGGATTCGGCGGCGATGGAAGCCGGGATGAAAGCCGGGGATCGAATTATCGCCATGGACGGAAGGGCGGTTACGAAGTGGGATGAGATCTCCCAGATCGTGTCGGCAGGCAAGGAGAGACCTCTTAAGATCACGGTTCGCAGGGAAGCCGCGAC
>JAHFBU010000171.1 GCA_023249795.1 Syntrophaceae bacterium | reverse complement strand
CGGTCAGCAGGTGGTCAAGATCGTCCATGACCGGCTGGTCGATCTGATGGGGGGCGCGAGCAGTCAGTTGAAGTTCGGCAGCCGCATCCCGGCGCCGATCATGCTGGTCGGTCTTCAGGGATGCGGAAAAACGACCACGGCGGTCAAATTGGCGCGCCTCGTTGCCGCCCAGGGTAAAAGGGTTTTTCTGGTTTCCGCGGATGTTTACCGACCCGCCGCGATGGAGCAGTTGAAGGTTCTGGGCCGGCAGATCGGAGCCGGCATCTTCGATGCGGCAGGGCTTGAGGATCCGGTTCAAATCTGCGTGCAGGCCGTGGAAGAGGCCAGGCGGAACGGCTATGAAGTCATCATCGTCGATACGGCGGGAAGGCTTGCTATCGATGCGGAGCTGATGGATGAGCTCAAGAGGACCAGGGCGGCGATCCTTCCCTCGGAGATCCTCTTCGTCGCGGACGCGATGACGGGTCAGGATGCGGTGAATGTCGCGGGCCGTTTCGACGAACTCCTCGGGATCGACGGCGTGATCATGACGAAGATGGATGGGGATGCCCGCGGCGGTGCGGCCCTGTCGCTCAAGGCCGTCATCGGCAAGCCGATCAAGTTTATCGGCGTGGGTGAGAAGATCGATGCCCTGGAGGTTTTTCATCCCGAACGCATGGCCTCCCGCATCCTTGGAATGGGCGATGTCCTGACCATCGTGGAAAAGGCGCGGGAGGCGGTCGATGAACGCGAGGCGCGGGCGCTTGAACAGAAGATCCGTAAGAATGAATTCACGCTGGCGGATTTCCGAAACCAGTTGACGCAGATCCGGAAAATGGGACCCCTTCAGGAGCTCATCGGCATGATCCCGGGGATGAACAAGATTAAGGAGCTCAAGGGGATGACGCCGGATGAGGGGGATCTGGCCCGGATCGGGGCGATCATCGATTCCATGACCCGCGGGGAGAGACACAATTATCTGATTATTGACGGCAGCCGGCGGAAGCGGATCGCGCGGGGCAGTGGGACGACCGTTCAGGATGTCAACCGGTTGCTGAAGAATTACGCAGAGATGCGAAAGATGATGAAGAGGATGACCCAGGGAGGGATAAAATCCCTCCGCAGGGGCAATTTCCCCTTTTAATGCGCAAAAGGATATGATATGTTTCCCGGCCCGTTGGAAAATTCATGATCAGGAGGTGATCGGTACTAAGATGGCAGTAAAAATGAGATTGACAAGGATTGGCGCAAAAGGCAAACCCATCTATCGGGTGGTGGTGGCCAGTTCCGAGTGCCCGAGGGATGGAAAGTTTCTGGAGATATTGGGCAATTATGATCCAAACCAGAACCCCGCGGAGGTGATCCTGAAAGAGGATCGCGTCCGGCAGTGGCTTGCGAAGGGTGCAAAGCCGACATTGACGGTGTCTCAGCTGTTGGAAAAGAAAGGAATCACGGTTTAAGCTTTTTCGAGAGACGGTGGAGGTTGTGGCGATGAAAGAGTTGATCAAGTACATGGCTCAAGCTCTGGTGGACAGCCCCGATCAGGTCGAAGTCACCGAAGTTGTCGGGGAACAGACTTCCGTTTTGGAACTGAGGGTCGCCAAGGAAGATCTTGGAAAAGTGATCGGCAAGCAGGGTAGGACGGCCAAGGCCATGAGGACTATCCTGTCTGCGGCGTCCACAAAGATTCACAAGCGGTCCGTTCTTGAAATCATCGAATGATTCCTTCCTCCATGGAGCTCATTGAAATAGGCAGGATCGTCCGTGCTCACGGTCTGGCAGGCCGGATGAAGGTTTTGTCGTATCTGGAATCGCCCGAGGTGTTGCAGGCCCTTTCCGGGTTGTTTGTCGGCCGCAGCGTTTCGGAGGCCGTTTTGTTTCCGCTTGTTGCTGTGGCGCGGACCGGCAGGGATTCCTTCATTCTGCAACTGGGCGGAATCGAGGACAGCGATGCCGTGGCAAGCCTTCGGGGATGTTCTGTCTGGATGCCGTCCGAAAAAATGCAGAAGCTCCCCGAAGGGGAGTATTACTGGCGTGAGATCATCGGACTTCAGGTTCTGACCGAGGAAGATCAGATCCTGGGTCGGATCGAATCCGTGTTTCCGACGGGAGGCAACGATGTCTATGTCTGCCGGGGAGATGGGGGAGAAATTCTCCTGCCGGCCATCGGCGATGTGGTCAGAAAGATCGACACGGATCGCGGAGTGATGGTGGTCAGGCTGCTGAAAGGGCTTTGTTGAATGATCCGGTTCGATATCCTGACCGTCTTTCCGGAGATGTTCGTATCTCCCTGCGGTTGCAGCCTGCTGAAAAAAGCCGTGGATCGCGGACTGGTTGCCATTCACCTGCACGATATCCGCGGCCATGCGGATGACAAACATCACATGACCGACGACGCCCCCTATGGCGGAGGGGGGGGGATGGTCATGAAGGTTGAGCCCATTGACCGGTGCCTCCAGTCTGTTCCATTGAACGGTGCGGATGTGCCGATCGTGCTGATGACCCCGCAGGGCGAGCGTTTCAGCCAGAAAATGGCGGAAGAACTGGCGGGGCATCCGCAACTCATCCTGATCTGCGGTCACTACGAGGGGGTGGACGAGCGGGTCCGGAAGCATCTGGTCAACCGTGAGATCTCCATCGGCGATTACGTGCTGACGGGGGGCGAACTGTCGGCCATGGTTATTGTCGACGCCGTCTCCCGGCTCGTGCCGGGGGTACTCGGGAACAGTGAATCCGCTTCGCTGGATTCCTTCTCGATGGGGCTTCTGGAATATCCCCATTACACACGTCCCGCCGAGCATCGGGGGTGGGAGGTTCCTGAGGTGCTTCTCTCCGGAAACCATCGGGAGATTGAGGCGTGGCGGCGCAGGGAGTCTCTGCTGAGGACGTGGAAAAGAAGGCCCGATCTGCTCCGGGAGAGGGTTCTGACGGCGGAAGAAAAACGATGGATGGCTGAAGGGTTTGAATAGAAAACAGCAATAATAATGGTTTGAAAATAATATACGGCGCAAATCGAGAAGGAGTGCAAGGTTTATGAATGCGATAGAGATGATCGAAAGAGAACAGATGCGGGGGGATATTCCCGACTTCAATACGGGGGATACCATCAAGGTGTTCGTCCGGATCGTGGAAGGCCAGAAGCAGCGGATTCAGGCTTTTGAGGGGGTCGTGATCCGCCGGAGAAGGGGGGAGGTCCGGTCCAGTTTCACCGTTCGGAAGATCTCCTACGGGGTCGGGGTCGAGAAAACCTTCCCGCTCCATTCCCCCTCCATCGACCGGGTCGAGGTGGTCACCCGAGGCAAGGTCAGACGTTCCCGTCTCTATTACCTGCGCGGCCTGAGGGGCAAGCAGGCCAAGATCAAGGAAGCCGGAAGGACGTAAATCTTCCCATAATCAGGTTCCAGGACCTTTGCCCCGCGTCGTCATTTCCGCCCCGTATCAAGTACGGGGTAAACTCCCGCGGGAATCCGGATCACCCGTGCCGTCGTGCCCGCGAAAGCGGGAATCCGATGCGCCATGTTGTCATTCCCGCGAAAGCGGGAATCCAGGGTCTTCAAAGAGTTGGGTTCCTGTCTCCACAGGAATGACGATTGGCCCGGTTTCGGGAGAATATTAAAAGGTCTTGCCGCCGTGTCGTGACCACAAGCAAAAGAAGCAGGACTTCCCGGGACCGGAAGGAATGAACAGCTTCGAAAACAGGGCGCGTGAGTCCGGTTATCGGATCATCGCTGGAATCGACGAGGCGGGCCGCGGCCCGCTGGCGGGGCCCGTCGTGGCTGCCGCCGTAATCCTGCCGCCCGGATATGAACATCCCGAAATCAACGACTCCAAAAGGCTTTCCGCCCGGCAGAGAGAGAAACTCTGTGACGTGATCGAGCGGGATGCGGTCTCCATCGGCATCGGTGTCGTCGAGGCGCCCGTGATCGACGCCGTGAATATCCTTCAGGCGACGCTCGCCGCCATGAAGGATGCGGTTCTCGAACTCTCCCCACCCCCCGATTATCTCCTGATCGACGGTCGTAATTGTATCAATCTCGCCGTCCATCAGGAAGCCATTATCCGCGGCGATTCCCTGAGCCTTTGCATAGCGTCGGCATCCATCGTGGCGAAGGTGTCGCGGGACCGGCTGATGGAGATGTACCACCGCCAGTTTCCCCAATACAATTTTCTCCACAACAAAGGATACGGCACGCGGGAACATCGCGAGGCGATTCTGAAGTTCGGCCGTTCCAAGATTCATCGCCGCTCTTTTTGGGTCGCGGAAATTGACGGTCTGTCGATCACCGGAGAACTTCATTTCCGATAAGTCAATCCTCTTTCAAAAAGGATGGCCATGTCGCTTATGCGAAAACGCACAGGGCAAAAGGGCGAAGAGCTTGCGGCGGATCATCTCGTCAAAGCCGGGTTCAAGATTGTCGAACGCAATTACCGGTGTGCCTTCGGCGAGATCGATATCGTGGCCGAAGAGGGGGAAACATTGGTTTTCGTCGAGGTCAAGAGCCGGCGT
>JAHFBU010000170.1:891-4492 GCA_023249795.1 Syntrophaceae bacterium | reverse complement strand
GCCCCCTGGAGCAAGCCGATGATCAGCCGCGTGCTGGTCGGCGGGAACGAAAAATGGGTCGCCTTCGTCGGCGGCGGGGTTGCCGCGCCGGGCGCCGCGAACAGCGGGAAGGGGTTTTTCGTGGTCGATCTCGTCGACGGAAGCGTCCTGTGGAGCTACACCATGGCGGACAATTCGAATCTGGCCTACCCGATGCCGGCCCCGCCCTCCATCGTCGATACCGACAACGACGGGTTCATCGATACGGTATATCTGGGCGACCTGGGGTGCAACATGTGGCGTTTCAAGATGTGCCTGGCGGCGGACGGGAATGGTTGCGGCACATCGAGCTGGTCGGGCGGGCGCCTGTTCGAGGCGAACGGTTCATCGGGAAATCGTCCGATCTATACCTCCGCGGCCGTGACCATCGATACGGACTATAACATCTGGATCTACTGGGGAACCGGGGACAAGACGGATCCCACAAGCCCGAGCGCTCAGGAGAAGTTCTTCGGTTTGAAGGATACCGACCGGACCAGCACCCGGACGATCAGCAATATGCAGAATATCACCAGCGCGGGAGGAGAGTACAACGACAGCAGCAAACAGGGTTATTATATGAATCTGGCGGGGCAGGGGGAGAAGATGCTGGCCGAACCGACGATTTTCGGCGGGCTCGTCTATTTCACCACGTTTACGCCATCCCAGGGCGCGGGCAATGACCCCTGTTCGACGACTGGCGCCGCCAGCCTTTACGGTATCAAATACACCACTGGCGGCGGGGCGCTCCCCCTTACGGACAGTCCCCGCAGCATGATCATCGGAGCCGGTATCCCTTCCGCGCCGGTTATTTCGCTGAAACCGGGTGGAGGAACAACGCCCGACCTCTATGTCACGACCAGCGGAGGAGGGAGCACCGGCGCCCAGACGCAGCGGGCGAACATCAATCCTCCGGGCGTCTCGAATCGGACGAATATGCTCTTCTGGAAAGACAAACGCGTCGAGTAAACGGATACGGGAACGCCTCCACAATTTGATGCCGGGATAGGGGCAAGCGGGTTCTTCCGCCCGGTTGTCCTGCCCCCGGCACTTATCAATTTTCTTGACTCCAAATCCTTATCAAGATAGTGTCTTCGCCGGACTACGGCGGGAAATGCACCTTTCGGGGGTTCAAGGATCATGGAGACGGAGAAGAAGTACTGTTCGATCTGCGCCTGGCGTGAGAATTGCCAGAAAAGGTTCAGTATCGTGACCGATGCGTCGGGTTGCGTTCGTTGTCCGGATTATTCGCGCGACCTTTCCATGAAAGACAAGGATAGCGATGCGGCGGAAAAGGTAGCCCGGGAGCCGTAGCCGGGCGACGGTCTCCGATGGGACGTTCTACGAAATATGATGAAGCAGCGGGTTGGCTTTGCGGCCAACCTTTTTCATATGGCAGGCTATTGAAGAACGCCTATCCGCGGCGTGGCTTAGGATATTAGAGGCCTTGCATCCGGGCATTTTTGAACAGCCTGCATCAACATCTTTTTCAACGGGCTGATAGAGGAACGGATATTCATGAAACGAAAATTAACCAGTCTGCTCGAAAAATCGATTCAGGCGGGAATGGATGCGGGGCTTCTGCCCCCGCCGGTCCCGTCCCATATCGAGGTGGAACTGACGAAGGATCCAAGCCACGGCGATTACGCCTCCAACGTTGCCATGCTCCTTGCCGCGCAGGCGAGAAAGAATCCCCGCGAGATCGCAAAGATCCTTTCGGAAGGGATCGCGGATCCGGAAGGGGTCCTGGAGAGGGTGGAGATCGCCGGTCCCGGCTTTCTGAATTTTTTTGTCCGGGGAGGGGCGTTTGCCGTGCTCCTCGAGACCGTTGACCGGCAGGGGGATCTCTACGGATCATCGGATCTGGGCCGGGGGAGGCGGATTCAGGTGGAGTTTGTCAGCGCCAACCCTACGGGACCGCTCCACATCGGCCACGCACGCGGGGCGGTCGTGGGCGATGTCATGGCGAATGTCCTCACCGCCGTCGGCCATCAGGTTTTCCGGGAGTATTACATCAACGATTCGGGGAACCAGATGAACAACCTGGGGGAATCGGTCCTTCTGCGCTACAGGGAACTCCTGGGTGAAACCGTGACGTTTCCCGAAGGCTGCTATCGGGGCGATTATATTCGGGATCTGGCAGCGGAACTGCTGAAAAGGGACGGGGACCGGTACCTCCATGAAAAGCCGGAAGAGATCATCCCCCTTTTTACGGATTATGCCGGGGGGGCCATCCTTGAGGGAATCAAGGAGGACCTTCGGCTCTTCGGCGTCGGTTTTGACCTCTACTTCAGCGAGCGGGAGCTTTACCGGGACGATGGCGTCGGGAAGCTTCTCCGGGAGCTTCAGGAGAAGGATTTCATCTATCGGGAAGGGGAGGCCCTCTGGTTCCGGACCACCGCCTTCGGAGACGAGAAGGACCGGGTCGTCATCCGGCAAAACGGGGACCCGACTTACTTCGCTGCCGACATCGCCTATCACCGGAACAAGTTTCTGCGGGGTTTCGAGACGGTCATCGACATCTGGGGGGCCGACCACCATGGATACATTCCCCGGATGTCCGCCGCGGTGCAGGCGCTCGGATATGAGAAGGATGCCCTGAAGGTGATCCTGGTGCAGCTCGTCAACCTCCTCCGGGACGGGAAGCCCGTGGCAATGTCCACCCGGTCCGGGGAGTTCGTCACCCTGCGCGAGGTGGTCGATGAGGTGGGAAAGGATGCGGCCCGCTACAACTTCCTCATGCGGCGCTCCGACAGCCACCTCGATTTCGATCTGGAACTGGCCAAGAGACAATCAATTGAGAACCCCGTCTATTACGTCCAGTATGCCCATGCCCGGATCTGCAGCATCCTCCGGATGGCGGCCGAGCGGGGCGTTGATCTGCCGGGCTTCAGTCAGGTGGATGCCACCCTTTTGAGGCTACCGGAAGAGATCGATCTCATCAAGACGATCGCCCGTTTCCCCGAAGTGGTGGAAGGGGCGGCGCGGACGCTGGAGCCCCATCGACTGACTTTCTATCTGAATGATCTTGCGGCCATATTTCACAGCTATTACAACAAGAACAAGGTCTTATCGGATGACGGCGGCCTCACGGCGGCAAGGTTGTTCCTGGTTGGGTGCGTCCTGACGGTTCTGAAGAACGCCCTGAAGATGCTGGGGGTTTCCGCCCCGGAGAAGATGTAACGGCAGTTATTATAGCCATGGCGACGAAAAACAGGCACGTATTTGAACTGAGACTGGGAAAGCTGGGGGTGATCCTGTTTGTCTGCGGGATGTCCCTGTTGCTCTTTTCCATGTTTTTGCTGGGGATCGTTGTCGGCAAACACATGGAGGCTTACCCGGAGCGGTTTTCCCCCGGTGTGGCTGAGCTGATCCGGGGTTCTCTTTTTGCTTCCGCGCCGCAGGCGGGCAAGGTGGTTCCTTCGGCGGAAGCGGGAAGAAGCGATGCTCCTGCCGGTGGGGAAGAGAGTTTCGATTTGACGTTTTATGATACGCTGGGCGGAAAGAAAGGTGGGGCGCAGGCGGCAAAAACATCCGGCCCGGTGAAGGATCAGCCTTCGGACCTTTCCGCACCCGCTCCACT
>JAHFBU010000170.1:0-881 GCA_023249795.1 Syntrophaceae bacterium | reverse complement strand
GTCGGCGGGAACCGTCGTCGGGGCGGTTGGGAAGGTGGTTCCCGCCTCTTCCGGCGGCGATATGAAGAAACCAAACGCGTCTCCGGAGAAGAAGCCGGCAGCGGATATGGTGTCCAGAGCTCCGGCCGCCGTACCGGCCGAAGCGGCCGCAGAACGAGGCGATGCCGCTGCGAAAGGGCATTTTGAGATTCAGGTGGCCGCCCACCAGGATGAGAAGAAAGCGGAGCAGATCGCTCAGAAATTGAAACCCCTGGGCTTTGCTTCCCGTGTGGCGGCGAAGGAGATCCCCGGCAAAGGAAAATGGTTTCGCGTGATCGTCGGCGGGTTTGAAACCCGTGGAAAGGCGAAGGCGGCGGCCGATCGGATTGACACGAAGCTTCGCGGGGTGAAGTGTGTGGTCCGCTCTTCCGGCAAAGAATGACACTGTTCAGGGGACACGTTCCGATCCCTTCGGGCTTCAGGAACATGTCCCCGAGGCCTTTTTATGAGCGTGAAAAATGTTTGAAACTCTAACCGACAAACTGGACGGCATCTTCCGGAAACTGAAGGGACGTGGGCGTCTGGATGCGGAAAATATCCAGTCGGCTCTGAAGGAAATCCGCATGGCCCTGCTTGAGGCCGATGTGAATTTCCGGGTCGTTCGGGATTTCGTCGAGGATATCCGGCTGCGGGCCGTCGGACAAGAGGTTCTGGAGAGCATCACCCCCGGTCAGCAGGTGGTCAAGATCGTCCATGACCGGCTGGTCGATCTGATGGGGGGCGCGAGCAGTCAGTTGAAGTTCGGCAGCCGCATCCCGGCGCCGATCATGCTGGTCGGTCTTCAGGGGTGCGGAAAGACGACCACGGCGGTCAAATTGGCGCGCCTCGTCGCCGCCCAGGGT
>JAHFBU010000169.1 GCA_023249795.1 Syntrophaceae bacterium | reverse complement strand
AGACCCCTTTTACGCATATCCCCGCGGCCCGTCCAAGGACCGCCCCCCAGGCCGCCCGGAGCGCCGGTTTCATCCGGTTCCGGCGGAGCAGCTCGACCGTCAGGATGCCGGTGAACCCGCCTAGGAACCCTCCAGCGACGGCACCCAGCCCCAGCAGAAACGGCGTCATAAGGGCGGCCCCGATCATCCCGCCGATGACGGATGCCCAGAAGGCATTCCGGGAGGCGCCAAACTTGACGGCTCCCCCCATTCCGACGGCGAAATCGGCCAGCTCCGCGAGAATGGAAAGGATCAGCAGGGCCGCGAGAATCTTGAATCCGATTCTCTCAAACCCTGTGATGGCTGCATACAGCACCGTATCAATCAATATGATGACGGTTCCCGGAAGGCCGAAAAGGACGGAGAAGGCGCCGAACAGCAGCACCAGGATGAACAGGGTCAGTCCTCCGATCTCCAGGGGTGTCAACGCTATATCTTCCCCTTTAGCGTATTCGGCTTAACCTTTTCGAACAGCAGCACGATCGGGCTTGCAATGAAAATGGACGAATATGTGCCGACAACCACGCCGACCAGAAGCGCGAAAGTGAAATCGTGGATTACGCTCCCGCCGAAGAAGAACAGGACGAGCAGGACTATAAAGACCGTCAGGGAGGTCAGGATGGTCCGGCTGAGGGTCTGGTTCACGCTGACATTGATGATCTCAAAGAGCGTCTGCCTCGTATTATTGCGCGCATTTTCGCGGATCCGGTCGAAGACGACAATCGTATCGTTGATGGAATACCCGACGATCGTCAGCAGCGCCGCCACAATGTTGAGGTCGAATTCCTTGTCGAAGAGCGACAGGAATGTGATCGTGATCAGGATGTCGTGGACCAGGGCGATGATCCCTCCCAGCGCATAGCGGAATTCGAAACGCACCCCGACATAGATGAGGATTCCGATCCAGGAGAAGATGATCGCCATGATCGCCTTTCGGGTCAGATCCTTGCCGACCTTGGGACCGACCATCTCGATCCGCCGGATTTCATAGGCCCCGCTGCCGAAGGCGGAGGCCAGCATCCCGTCGACGCGTGCCGTGAGATCCTTTGCATTACTTTCGGATTCGGCCGTCCGGACGATAAATTCCTTCGGTCCGTAACTCTGGATGATGCTGCCCTCAAAGCCGATCGTCTTGAAAGCGGCCCGGATCTTGTCGGCATGGATATCGTTCTGGAATTTGATCTGGATCAGGGTGCCTCCCGCGAAATCGATGCCGTAATTGGGGCCCCCGTGCCAGATCAGGGAGGCGATGCCGATGATGATGACGGTCAGCGACATGGAGATGGCGTATTTCATCATCCCGACAAAGTTAATATGGGTCTTCGTTTTTATGAGTTCCATGGAATTCTCCTAATCGATATAAAGGCGACATCTTATCCGTAAATAGTCAGGTTCCCATCCGCCCCTAAATGCTGATGCTCACAATCTTGCGGTTAAAGATGAAGTAGTCGAACATGATCCGGGTCACGAAGATGGCGGTGAACATGCTGACCACGAGGCCGATCGTCAACGTCACGGCGAATCCCTTAACCGGTCCGGTCCCGAAACCGAAGAGGAATAACGCCGCCACCAGGGTCGTTACGTTGGAGTCGAAAATGGTTAGGAATGCTTTGGAATAACCCGCCTCAATGGCCGCCCGCGGCGATTTCCCCAGGTGGAGCTCCTCCCGGATGCGTTCGTTGATCAGCACGTTCGCGTCCACCGCCATGCCAATGGTCAGTGCGATGCCGGCGATGCCGGGCAACGTCAGCGTCGCCTTGAAGAGCACCATGGTGGCGAGCAGGAGCAGCATATTCATGGCGAGAGCGATGTCGGCAATGAGACCGGTCCACTTGTAGTAAACAATCATAAACAGGAAAACCAGGATGCCCGCAATCAAGCTTGCCCAGGTTCCCTTGTCAATCGAATCCTGACCGAGCGAGGGGCCGACGGTCCGCTCCTCCAGAATATTCACCGGGGCAGGCAGGGCGCCTGCGCGCAGTACGATGGCCAGGTCGCTCGCCTCCTCCATCGTGAACGAGCCGGTGATCTGCGCCTGGCCGCCGGAGATTCGCTCCTGGATGACCGGGGCCGAGTGGACAACGCCATCCAGGACGATGGCCAGCCGTTTCTTGACATTTTCTCCCGTGATCCGGTCGAAGTCATTCGCCCCCTGGGCGTTGAATTTGATCGAGACGTGCGGTTCGCCGAAGCGGTCGCTGATCTGTACCTTGGCGGTTTCCAGGGATTCGCCGGTCATGAGCGTCCTGCTCTTAAGAAGGAGTGGAATATCGGTTCGCCTTCCGGAAGTGCGGTCCATCCGGGATTCATTGGCGATGATGTCCCCCTCGGGGACGTTTCCCTTGAGGGCCTCACTGAGGCTGTTTTCCTCATCAACGAGCTTGAACTCCAGCAACGCAGTCCGGCCGATCAGATTCTTGGCGCGTGCCGGATCCTTGACCCCTGGGAGCTGAACGATGATCCGGTCCGTGCCCTGCGGGATGATTTCCGGCTCGGAGATGCCGAACTGATCGACCCGGTTCCGGATCGTCTCCAGACTTTGTTCTGCCGCCATTTTCCTGATTTCGGCTGCACGCTTGTCCTTGATCTTCAGGGAAACAAGCCCCCTGCCTTCCGCCATCTCCGAGGAGGCGGCTTCCAGATCCGGATACTGGTTATGGAGAATCTTGTCAAAGGCATCGCGCGAGGCGACATCAGGGAATTCAAAGGTAAAGTTTCCAGCCTTGTTCCGTTCATTGAGCTTGAAACGGACCCTGTTTTCCATGAGGCTGTCCTTCAGGTCGTTGGTTGTCCTCTCCAGGGTGCTTTCCACGGCCTTGGCGGTTTCCACCTCCAGGACCAGATGCATCCCTCCCTGCAGATCGAGTCCGAGGTGGATTCGGTCCATCGGCAGGTATTGTTTCCAGACTTCGGGAAGATCTGATGTCAGGGTAGGCGCCAGATAGACGAATGCGGCCAGACAGAGAACGACCGTAATGGCGGTCCTGATTCTGATGTCATTAAACATGGTTTTCCCCTTTCAGATATATCGCTTCAATGCGGATTGATGTCATGGATTATTACTGCGCTTTCTGCAGGACAGTGCCGATGAAGTTGCGGTCAACCTTGAGCCGGACCTTGTCGGCGACCTCGATGGTTACAACCGTATCGGTCAGGGCCACGACCTTTCCGTGAAGACCGCCGGAGGTCATCACCATGTCCCCATGGGCCAGGCTTGCGATCATATTCTTCACTTCCTTCTGCTTCTTCTGCTGAGGCCGGATCAGAAGAAAGTAGAAGATACCGAACAGAACCGCCATCATGATGATGAAACTCAAGTCGCCGCCCCCGGCGCCTCCTGCTCCGCCCCCTCCGGGAGCGCCCATCGCATATGCTGCATTCATCAAATTAATATCCTCCCTGTATTGTAGATTGAGATGCTATCTCTCATTTACACGCAATCCCTGTTTCGGGACAACCGATGTCATATTCGCTCTTCCGTTCCCTTTCAAGGAAGCGACGGCGGAACTCCGGATATCTCCCCTCCCGGATCGCATCCCGGATCCGGTCCATGAGGTGCAGATAATATCGGAGGTTATGGATGGTGTTGAGCACCATCGCCAAGATCTCTCCGGACACATACAGGTGTCTAAGATAGGCCCGCGAAAAGTTTTGACAGGTATAACAATCACATTCGCCGTCAAGTGGTGCGCCATCCTCCCGGTAACGGGCGTTTTTTATAACAACCTTTTCTCCGTTTGTAAACAACAATCCATTTCGGGCAGAGCGGGTCGGCATCACGCAGTCAAACATGTCGATCCCGTGGAAGACCCCTTCGACAAGATCCTCCGGGGTCCCGACACCCATCAGGTAGCGCGGCCGGTCATCCGGTAAAAGCGGTGCGGTGGCGGCCAGGTTTTCCAGCATCAGCTCCTTCGGTTCTCCAACGCTTAAGCCTCCAATGGCGTACCCGTCGAAACCGATCTCCCTGATCTCCTCCGTTCCACGCCTGCGGAGGTCCGGATAGACGCCGCCCTGAACGATTCCAAAGAGGGCCTGCTCCCGGCTTTTTCGGCTCTTCTTGCAGCGCTCCGCCCAGCGGGCGGTTCTCGCAAGTGCACGTTCGGCCTCATCCCGGGTGGCCGGATAGGCGATACACTCGTCGAGGCACATCATGATGTCGCTGCCGAGCGACTCCTGTATCTCTACCGTCGCCTCCGGAGTGAGGAAATGCTTCGATCCGTCTATATGGGACTGGAAGGTCGCCCCCTCCTCGGCTATTTTCCGCAGGGCGCCGAGGCTGTAGATCTGAAACCCGCCGCTGTCGGTCAGGATGGGGCCGGACCAGTTCATGAACCGGTGCAGGCCGCCGAGCTCTGCAATCAGGCGGTGGCCCGGCCTGAGATACAGATGGTAGGTATTCCCGAGGATGATGTCCGCCCCCTGATCGCGGATTTGTTCGGGCGTCAGGGCTTTGACGGTTC
>JAHFBU010000168.1 GCA_023249795.1 Syntrophaceae bacterium | reverse complement strand
AGGCGGAACGGTGGTCCATATTGCCGCCGGCTTTTCGGCCCTTGCCTTTGCACTGGTGATCGGTCCACGGAAAGGATATGGTAAGGTTCCCATGGAGCCCAACAATATACCGCTCACCGTAGTGGGAACCGGACTGCTCTGGGTGGGCTGGTTCGGATTTAATGCGGGCAGTGCATTGGCCGCCAATGGCGTAGCGGTCAATGCACTCCTTACGACGAACAGCTCGGCTGCGATGGCGGGTCTGGTCTGGATGCTTCTCTCCTGGTTGGATGGCCGACCCAGCACATTGGGAATCGCCACGGGAATGGTCGTGGGTCTGGCGGCGGTCACGCCGGCGGCGGGATATGTGACGCCACTGGCAGCCCTGGTCATCGGGGGCGTTGCCGCGCCTCTCTCCTATTATACGATGCGGTTCCGGGACAGAAGACGATTTGACGAATCCCTCGACGTGTGGGCATGTCATGGAGTATCCAGCACGTGGGGAATGGTGGCGACCGGTCTCTTTGCCACTGTGGCGGTTAACCAGGGCGGAGCCAACGGGCTCTTTTACGGTAATCCCAATCAGATTTTCGTCCAGATATTCGCCATAATCGTGACGATCGTCTACTGCTTTGGGGCCACTTATGTGTTGGCCAAATTGCTCGGGTGGAGCGTCGGACTACGGGTCACGGCCATTGAAGAAGAGGTTGGGCTGGATATCAGCTCCCATGGAGAGAGATCATATTCGTAAATGGCATGGCCATCCATGACCAGCCTGTCTCAACGGAGGATATTCACCAATGCTGAAAAAAATCGAGGCCATTATTCGGGAAGATAAAATCAACGATGTCAGGGATGCCCTGGCGAAAGTGGGAATCGTGGGATTGAACATCTTCGAGATCCGGGGTCACGGCCGCCAGGGAGGCATTAAACTGCTGGGCCGCGCCGGTTCGTATCAGGTCGATATGTTGCCTAAGATTCAGATCAACATCATCCTGAGCGATCGAAATCTCGAGGAGACGATAGAGACCATCCTTCATTCGGCCTATACGGGAGAACCGGGCGACGGGCTCATCTTTGTCTACCCCGTGGAAGAGGTTGTTCGCATCCGGACGCGCGAACGCGGGCAGGATGCCGTGATGTATCCCGACGACATCGATGACAGAAGAGACAGGAAGACGTGATTATGAGAAGTGCCCTGGTGATCGATCGGTTGGCCGCCGCCCGTAATTCCTGGACGGGTTCGGGGCTGACGGAATTTGCTGACAGAAGAGACGGCGATCTGATGGCCGAACCGGGGATGGCAGAAGTTGCCCATACCCGCGTTCCGGATAAGATCGGTCTTGTCCTGTCGAAGATCGAGGCCCTCGCCTTCAAAACAACCCTTAACCCGAATACGCTGCAAGGCAATCTGCCCGTTCATGTCTCTCTGTTTCCGAGGGCCCGGTTAAATAAAGTGCTGGAGTCCATGAGACCGGCATCAAAGCCTGACGACCTTCTCCGAGATTTGCGCCGGCATGAAGAGAAGAAATCTTCTTTGAAAAGGGCTGGAAAGGGCGTAGGAAATGACCGTTGAGGATCGGCATAAGATGAAGTTGTCCATTTTTTATTGTTCAAACTGTCTGGACGGAACCGAGTTTGATCGGATCTCCCTGGAGGCGGAAGGGGTTGAATACACCTTCATCAGTCTTCCCTGTTCCGGTAAGGCGGACCTCCTTTACCTCTTGAAGGCATTTGAGACGGGGGCGGACGGTCTTGCGCTGATCACCTGTCCAAAAAGCGAATGCCATTACCTGGAGGGAAACTTGCGGGCGCCCAAAAGAGCCGAAGAGGCCAATCGCCTTCTCGATGAGACGGGAATGGGTCACGATCGCGTCATCGTCCTGCCCATGAACGGCAAGGGAATCGGAGAAATCGTCGCGAGGTTGTCCGCGTTTCGTGAAAAAATCCGCAGCCTGAGGGCATAGGCTGTCTTCCTTAGTGAATGAACGGTGTGGTATGTCCCGCCATAAGGCGGGTAAAAATAACGAATCGGTGAGCACTGTGAAAAACGAAAAATCATTTCATGACCAGTTAACGGGTGGAGACTTCATCGTTACGGCTGAATACCTCCCCAAGGCGGAGACCGCGGTAACGGCCATCGAGGCGACCCTGCAAACGCTGGGGGGAGTCCCGTCGGCGGTCAATGTCGCGGACAACCCTTTCGGTGTTGGCATGTCCAGCCTGGCTGCATCGGTTATCCTCATCCGATCGGCCATCGAGCCGATCTACCAGATCGTCACGCGCGACCGGAACCGGATCGCCATCCAATCCGACCTGTTGGGCGCGGCTGCTCTCGGAATCAGGAACGTCCTTTGCCTTTCGGGATACCATCAGACCCTGACGGACAATCCCGAGTCGGCAAACGTTTACGATCTCGACTCCACGCAGTTGGTGGCCCTCGTCAAGATGATGCGAGAGAAGGGGGAACTCCTCAGCGGCGAAAAGATAAGCGGCCCCTTTCCCGTGATCGCCGGCGCCGTCGCCAACCCCTTCCTGAGGCCCCTGGATTTAGGCATGCTCAGGCTGATGCAGAAGGTCGAAGCCGGGGCGGATTTTATCCAGACCCATGCCGTGTTCGACGCCGGCGAGTTCGGACTGTGGCTTGATGCGGCAAAGCAGGCCGGCATAACCGGCAAGACGGCCATCCTGGCCGGGGTCTTCCCCCTAGAAAGCGCCGAGGAAGCGGTAGCGCTCGCGGAGAAGTACACGGAGTTCCAGATACCCGCCCCCGTCGTGGAAAGATTGAAGTCCGCCGGAGATCGAGAGGCCCAGAAGAAGGAGGGGCTGGCGATTTGCGTCGAGACGATCGACAAACTCAAGACCATGAACGGCTTGCGTGGAATACACCTCCTTTCGGGAGGGAAAGAAGAAACATTGTCGGCCATTCTGACCGCCTCCGGTTTGTCCGGTAAACGATAGCACGACAACGGAGAGTTGATCTTATGCCGGAAAAATATCACATCAAGACAAAACCCGTCCCGCCCAGACGTCCCCGAATCGGCAAGTTCGGCATCGTGGACTGGCGGGAAGACTGCGCCCGGTGCCACAACTGCGTCAAGAAGGCCTGCGTTTATGACCGGCACCGGGATGAAATCAAGTATATCCGGAACCTCGAGAGCGTGGACACCCTTTTCTTCGACTGCATGGGTTGCTTCTCCTGCGTCCAGGATTGCACCAAGAACCTTTTGCGGCTCTCTATCAACCCCGAATACGAAAGACTCGGCAACAGCTATTGGACGCCCGAGATTATTCAAACCACCTGGATCCAGGCGGAGACGGCGAAGATTCCCGTTTCCGGGGCGGGCTACCGCGGGAAATTTTCCGGCGAGGGCTTTGATTCCATGTGGACCGATATGTCGGAAATCGTGCGGCCGACCCGGGACGGCATCCACGGGCGCGAGTATATCAGCACCGCCGTCGATATCGGGCAAAAACCCCTTTTCCTGGCCACAAACGGGGACGAGGTGGTTTCTTCCCTGCCTCCGATCCTCTCCATTCCGATGCCCCTGATCATCGACCGGTTTCCGGAGAGTTATTCCCTTCCGAAGCTCGATGCCATAATCGCGGAAACGGCGGTGAAGACCGATCTGATCGCCGTCATGGATTCGCAAAAATGGCACCTCTTCGGGAAGGATGCCGGAAAAGTCCTGCCCCACATCGCCTTTTATTTCGCGGCCGGCGCCGAGATGATCCCCGGAGAGATACTGAAACATACGCGGCTCGCGGAAATAGAAGATGATCGGGATGTAAAGAGCCGTATACGCGAACTGAAGCGGATCCATCCCGGTATCATCGTTTCCGCAAGGGTGGAACTGACGGCTGACGGAATCGAACGGGCCGTTGAACTCGCCGACGGCGACGTGGAGGTCATCCATATCGTCTCCGACATGAACGGCCGACAGATCGGATCTGAAAACCCCCTGTTCATCAAGGACATGATCCGCAAGATCCATAAAGCCCTGATCGAAAACGGCCAAAGGGACCATGTCACCCTTATCGCCGGCGGAGGCATCGCCCTCCCGGAGCATCTGGCCAAAGGGGTTCTTTGCGGCGCCGATTTGCTTTCGATCGAACTGCCCCTGCTGGTGGGGCTCGAATGTCACCTGTGCCGGCGCTGCGAGGAGGGCTCGGCCTGTCCCGCCAGGATTCAGGAGATCGATTTTGATTACGGTGTGGGAAGGATGACAAACTTGATCAGCGCCTGGCACGACCAGTTGATCGAACTGATGGGCGCCATGGGAATGCGCGACGCCCGGCGCCTGCGGGGAGACGCAGGACGGGCCATGTTTTTCGAGCAGCTCGAGGAGGAAGCTTTTGGCAGAATTTTTGGAAAACGATTGCAGGCTTGAAGAGATCATTCCGGAGAAGACGCGGAAGACCCGGACGCCCCAGTTTCAGCAGGCGCGCGTCGTCCTGCCCGCTTTGCCCAGATACCGTAATGAGATCTCCAAATATATCATCCTGCGGGATGAGGAGAAATGCGCGGGCTGCGGCCGATGCA
>JAHFBU010000167.1 GCA_023249795.1 Syntrophaceae bacterium | reverse complement strand
GGATCGGATCGAAAGCTACAAGCTGGGGGTGAACAGTTACATTGTCAAACCGGTCGATTTTGATAACTTCGCCCAGGCCGTCGCCGGAATCGGGCTCTACTGGGCATTGCTCAATAAACCGCCCTTGTGAAACGGGTGCATGCGTCGGTCCGTTATCGGAGCGACGGTTGATCGCGATCCGGAAAATAGGGCCTCATTATCAGGTGGATGCGAAAAAGGTTAATGGATAAAACCCTGCGTGTTCTCATTCTGGAAGACAATCCTGCCGATGCCGAACTGGTTCAATTCGAGCTGCAGGAGGCGGGAATCGCCTTTACGCCCAAAGTGGTGATGAAGGAAAAAGAGTTCATCCATGAGCTGCGAAATTTTTCCCCCGATATCATCCTCTCCGACTATGACCTTCCCAGATACAGCGGCCCGATGGCCCTTGCCGAAGCCAAAAGGCAATGTCCGGATATCCCCTTTATCCTCGTGACGGGCGCCGTCAGCGAAGAGCGGGCCATCGAAATCCTGACCAGCGGGGCCAGGGATTATGTCATGAAGAACCGGCTCGCCAGGCTCGAGCCGGCCGTGCGGAGGGCCCTGGCCGAGGCGGAGGAGCACCGGGCGCGCAAGCAGGCGGAAGAAGAGCTGCGGAGAGCGCACGGAGAGCTGGAGGAGCAGGTCAAGAAAAGGACGGCCGAATTGCAGGCGATCCTGGACGCCGCGCCGATCGCCATCTGGCTCGCCCACGACCCCGAATGTCGGCAAATCACCGGCAACGCCTACGCCGACGATATGATCATGCAGACCCCGCGCGGCAGCAACGTTTCGGCGGGCGCCGCGCCCGGCGAAGCCGCCGTCGCATATAAGGTTTTTCGCGACGGCGTGGAGCTGAAGCCGGAGGAGCTGCCGGCCCAGATTGCCGTCGCCACGGGCAAACCGGCCGCAAACGCCGCACTGGAGCTGATATTCTCCGATGGGCGCCATGTCCATCTGCTTGAGGGGGCGGTGCCCCTCTTTGATGACGCGGGACGCGTGCGCGGCGCGATCGCCACCGCCGCCGACCTGACCCCCATCAAGGAGGCGGAGACGGCGCTCCGGAAAAGCGAGGAGCGGTATCGGGTGCTTTTCGAGGGGATGAGTGAAGGGTTCTACCTGGGTGAGATTATCCGGGGAGACGACGGCAAACCACAGGATTACGTCTATCTCGACGTCAATCCGGCCTTTGAGAAGATCATGGGGCTGGAGAGGGGTCAGATCATCGGCAAACGGCTGAAGGAATTGACCCCCGATGTTTCATCGCATTGGGTCGAGACTTTCACGCGGGTCGCCATGACCGGTGAATCCGTCTGTTCCGAGTTTTACTCGCACACTTTCCGGCGGCACTTCAAGGCCATGGCCTTCAGGCCGTTCGAAAGACACTTCGCGGTCCTGCTTGAGGACATTACCGAACGCAAGCGGGCGGAAGAGGCCCTGCGGGAAGCGCATGCCGGAACCGAAGCCGTGTTGGCGGGCATAGCGGACGCCTTCTTCTCAGTGGATGACGCGTTTCGTTTCGTTGTGGTGAACCCGACGGCGGAACAGGCGCTTTTCAGGCAGCCCGCGGACGAGCTGCTCGGCAAGGTGATCTGGGACATATTCCCAAACCTCGTGGGCACACCCATCCAGCAGCACTACTTCGATGCCGTGGAAAAGCGCGGCATGGAGCATTACGAGGCACAGTCGCCCCTGAACGGCAGGTGGTATGAGGCCTTCTTGTCCCCCAGGAAGGGAAGGCTCGACGTTTACCTGCGCGACATCGACAACCGCCGGAAGGCCGAAGAGGCCATGAAAACGGCGCTGCAGCGCCTCTCCATTCTGGTTTCGAGCATGCGCGGCGGTATTTTGCTCCTGGGGGAGGAGAGGGTCGAGTTGGCCAATCAAACCTTCTGCGATTATTTCGCACTGCGGGAATCGCCTGAAGATCTGATCGGGCTCTCACCGCCGGAGTTGATTGAAAAAATCAGAAATGCCTATCTCGATCCCGACGCGGCGGCAAACCGCATCCAGGAAATCGTTCGCGAGGGACAGCCTGTCGTAGGTGAGGAAGTGGCCCTGCGGAACGGGGGGTGGTGTCTCAGGGATTTCATCCCCATGTTTGTGGATGGAAAACTGTCCGGGCGCTTGTGGTATCACGTCGATATCACCGAGCGCAAGCGGACGGAACGGGAGATAACGCATCTGGCATCATTCCCCCTGCTCAATCCGAATCCCGTTATCGAGATCGACCTCGCGGGGGCGATACACTTCATGAATCCGATCGCCGAACGGCTGTTTCCCGATCTTCGGAAACAGGGGATGGCACACCCGTGGTTCGCGGATTGGAAGCATATCGTGCCGGAGATCGTTCCGGAAAAAGTGAAGCTGTACGAGGCGGAGATCAAAGTCGACGATCGCTGGTACAGCCAGACCATCCACTTTGTGGAGGATACCGGGAGGATTCGTATTTACGGGCGGAGCGTCAGCAAGCGCAAGCAGGCGGAAGCGGCTCTCCGGGAGTCGGAGGCGAAAGCCAACGCCCTGATCAAATATGCCCCGACCGGCATCTATGAAATTGACTATCGGGGACCGACCTTCAGGAGCGTCAATGACGCCATGTGCCGGATCCTGGGCTATACGCGGGATGAGCTTTTCGCCCTCGGCCCCGCGGGGCTGCTCGACAACGACGGCCGGGCCGCCTTCGCGGATCGGATAAGGCGGCAGTTTGCCGGCGAGGCGATTGAGGAGGCGGTCCTCTACCGGGTCCGGAAGAAAGACGGCAGCTTCATCGATGCGCTTCTGAATATTTCAATCAATCCCGAGGGCAGCGAACCGTGGTGCGTGCTGGTGGTTGCGCACGACGTCACGAATATCAAACGGGTTGAAGAGGAGTTGCGAAAGAGCCGAAACCGGTATCGTCTGCTCTTCGACCACATGCAGGAAGGGTTCTACCTGGCTGAAATTATACGGGGAGAGGACGGCCGTCCACAGGATTACCTCTATCTCGACGTCAACCCGACCTTTGCGAAGATCGTGGGGCTGCCCAGGAAGCAGATTATCGGCAAACGGTTCAAAGAGTTGGCCCCCAACCCATCATCGCAATGGTTCGACGCCTTCGCTCGGGTAGCCCTGACCGGGGAAACGGCTTATACCGAGTTTTACTCGGAGTCGTTCCAACGGTACTTCAAGACCGTTGCGGCCAGACCCCTGGAAGGGCTGTTTGCCGTATTGGTGGAGGACATCACCGAGCGCAAGCGGGCCGAGGAGGCACTCACAAGGCGCACCGCGCAGGTCGAAGCCGCCAACAAGGAGTTGGAGAGCTTCAGCTACTCCGTATCCCATGACCTTCGCGCTCCGTTGCGGGCCATCGACGGATATTCAAAGATGATCCTCAAGAAGCAGGGAGATAAATTTGATCAGGATACCACGCGGCAATTCGGGCTCATCCGAGACAACACCAAGGCCATGGGAACGCTCATCGATGACCTTCTGGCCTTTTCTCGCGTCGGCAGGGCGGCTTTGTCCCTGACCGCTGTTGATGTGGAGGCCCTGGTCAAGCTGGCCTGGGAGGAGCTGCGGGAAGATAACGTTGACAGATCCATGACCCTTGAGATCGGCCATTTGTTGCCCGCGACGGCGGATCGGGCGCTTCTCAAGCAGGTTATTGTCAATCTTCTCTCCAACGCCATCAAGTTTACCCGGCAACGGGAGTCGGCGCTTATTGAGGTGGGGGGATACGAAAAGGAAAACGAGATCGTCTACTACGTAAAGGACAATGGCGTCGGTTTCGATATGAAGTACCAGGACAAGATGTTCGGGGTCTTTCAGCGTCTCCACAGCGCCGATGAATATGAGGGGACGGGCATCGGCCTGGCGATTGTTCAACGCATCGTCCATCATCACGGCGGACGGGTTTGGGCGGAAGGCAAAATAGACGAGGGGGCGGCATTCTATTTTACCCTCCCGGGAAACGATGGACACCAGGATTGAAACGATGCCGCGGCCGGCGCTTTCCTGCAAATAAGCAACCCCTTCTCGGACAGACCCGAATCGGCGCCGATCAAAAGAATAACGTCAGATATTCCCCATAGCCCTCTTTTTTCAGCTCCTCCTTCGGAATGAACCTCAGAGCCGCCGAGTTCATGCAATACCGCAACCCGGTCGGTTTGGGCCCGTCATTGAAAACGTGGCCCAGATGCGAGTCGCCGTGCAGGCTTCTGACCTCCGTTCTCTTCATGAAAAAGGTGTTGTCGGGTTTCTCAACGATGTTCTCCGGCGCCATGGGCTTGGTGAAACTCGGCCAGCCCGTGCCCGAATCGAACTCGTCACGTGAACTGAAAAGAGGCTCGCCGGAGACGATATCGACATAGATGCCTTCCCGTTTGTTGTTCCAGTATTCATTCTGAAAGGGTCTTTCGGTGCCCTTGTTCTGCGTCACTTCGAATTGAAGCGGTGTGAGTCTCTTTCTGATCACTTCAATCGGGGGCTTATTATACTTCGCGTCGTCGATTTTCACGCCCGGTTTATCCGC
>JAHFBU010000166.1 GCA_023249795.1 Syntrophaceae bacterium | reverse complement strand
GGAAACAGGACGGATCGACGCCGCGATCCGCAAATAATCCCGAAATAATTCTTGTCTTTTTGACCCATCTCGTTATAATCGGCGCGCTGCTTAAAAGGACATCTGTCTTGCCGGGGGTTATGGAATGGACACCATATTCGCACCTTGGCGGGCGGCCTATATCCGGGGGGAAAAACCTGTGAGCTGCGTTCTGTGCCGGGATGCCCTGCGGGAAGAGGAACTGGTCGTCTGCGAAGGAAAGAGCGCTTTCATTATCGTGAACCGCTATCCATACACGGGCGGCCACCTCATGATCGTTCCCTTCCGCCACCTGAATTGTCTAAGCGATCTTCTTCCCGAGGAGCGGATCGAGCTTTTTGAGTTGATGGATCTGTCCATCCGGGTGCTGACCCAGGTGATGAAACCGGAGGGGTTCAACATCGGCATGAACCTCGGAAAGGCGGCCGGGGCAGGGATCGAAGATCATCTCCATATCCATGTCGTTCCCCGGTGGGGAGGCGATACAAATTACATGAGCGTCATCGGCGAGGTCCGTGTCATTCCCGAGGATGTCTCCGGAATCGCCAGGGAACTCAGGCCCTATTTCACGAAAATTCAACGGGAGGTCTGCGGATGAAAGTGATCTACACCGTCATCGTGGCAATCTTCATCATGTTCATCATCACCTTTTCACTGGAAAATACGACACAGATCCAGCTGCGCTATTACGATTTCTTCGAGAGATGGCTTCCGACCTACATGTTGATTTTCATCGCTTTTCTCGCCGGTGTCATCTTCACTGGCTTTATGGGCATTGTGGAGCGGTTCCGCCTGAACCGGACGATCAATCGCCTGAACAAGACGATCCGGGATCTCCGCCGCGAGATGAAAGAGAGTGAGAATACCCCTTATGTCGGGGAAGAGGGAAAAGCGGTCCGGCCGTCCAGGGAAGAATACCTTTAAACGTATTGACGGATCACCGAAGATGTGTTAGCAGCGCGCTCTTCTTTCAGCAAGGGGGCTTCGGCAATATGAATTTCGGCGGCATCGAACCTGCATTTACGGCATATCAGAAGGCGGCATTCGTCGTCGTTCCCGTCCCGTACGACCTGACATCGACTTACCAGTCGGGGTCGCGGCGAGGGCCGGGGGCGATTCTGGAAGCCTCAGGCAACATGGAGCTCTTCGATGAGGAGCTTCGCAAGGAAACCTATCGCTCCGGTATTCACACCCTGCCGCCCCTCGAGGCGGACGCCCGCGGACCGGCCGAGATGGTGGCCTCCGTCCGCCGGACCATTGCCCGGGTCGCTGCGGACGGGAAGATCCCGGTCATGCTCGGCGGTGAGCACAGCATCTCCTTTGGCGCCGTCCAGGCGATGAAAGAGGCATATCCGGGGATCACGGTCCTCCAGTTGGACGCGCATGCCGATCTGCGGGAAGCCTATCAGGGAACGCCCTTTAGCCACGCCGCGGTGGCGAGGCGTATTTCGGAGATCTGTCCCCTCGTTCAGGCCGGCATCAGGAGTATGAGCGTCGAGGAAGCGGAGTTCATGGCGGGGAGTTCCGTCCGTAGCCATACGGCTGATTCCATCCTCGACGGTGGCGCCTGGCGGGCGGCGATCTGCGGAGATCTCCAGGGGGATGTCTATCTCACGGTGGACCTCGATGTTCTCGATCCGGCATTCATGCCGTCCACCGGAACGCCGGAGCCCGGCGGCCTTGCCTGGCGGGATGTATTAGGTCTCGTCCGGGAGGTTGCGAAGCGCTGCCGGATCCGAGGCTTCGATGTCGTGGAACTGGCCCCGATCCCGGGAATGGTTGCGCCGGATTTTCTGGCGGCAAAGCTGGTCTATCGGATCATGGGCTACATTACGGAAGGCCAATGACGGCTCGAGTAAATCATCCGCCGAAAGGTGCGAGGAAAAATTTTGAACCGGCGCGATACACGGCCGGTTTCGGGAGAAGAAACCATTGAATGCTTATGTGCCCAAACAGATATTCTTCACAAAAGGGGTGGGGACCCACAAGGAAGAACTCCATTCCTTCGAGCTGGCGCTCCGTGACGCGGGGATCGAAAAATGCAACCTTGTGCAGGTGTCCAGCATCCTGCCTCCCGGTTGCCAGGTGATCTCGCGGGCCCGGGGTCTTAAGGAACTCAGGGCGGGCGCCATTACCTATTGCGTTATGAGCCGCTGTTTCAGCAATGAACCGAGACGCCTGCTGGCCGCCTCCGTCGGCTGCGCCATTCCCGCCGACAAACGCGCCTACGGCTACATCAGCGAGCACCACGCCTTCGGCCAGACCCAGCGTCAGGCGGGGGATTATGCGGAAGACCTTGCCGCGGCCATGCTCGCATCGACGCTCGGCATCGATTTCGATATCGACGAAAGCTGGGATGAAAAAAAGGAGATCTTCAAGATCAGCGGCAAGATTGTCAGCACCCGGAACACCACCCAGTCCAGCATTGCCCAGTCGCACGGGTTTACCACGGTCATCGCCGTTGCCGTTTTCGTATTCTGATCGCCGTCGATCCTAAGGACACATGCATTGGTAGCCGCCGCAGGTAGTATCGCGGCGGGCTTCGCCCGGCAGAAAAATTTTTTGCGGGGAGGGAGAAAAGGATGGTTCCGAGCGCTCTGCAGGCGGCGTCCGTATATGCCATTCCTCCGCTTCTGGGGTTTATCGTCCTGCTTGGCCTTGTCCTGATATCGGTTCTGCGGGGCGGAAGGAAACGGACAAACATCCTGTTTGCCGGTATCTGTTTCCTCGGCGCCCTCATGAATGCCGACGTTGCCCTTGTTTTTATTCTCCCCGACGAGAAGCTCGCCCTGCTCGTTGACCGGACGGTCCACTGTTTCTTCGTTTTCAGCGTCCCCATCTACATTCGGTTTGTGCATGAGTTTTTGGGCATCCACAGCCGACGGTGGCTGGAGATCCCCGCCTGGCTGTTCAGCATCGCTTTTCTGGCCATCGTCCCCACCAATCTCTATTTTACCGGGTTCCAATACTATTTCTTCGGCCGGATCGCCCGAGCCGGCGTGCTCTTTCACCTCTTTTCGGCGGCGGTCGTCTTTACCGTCATATACTGCCTGGTGATTCTCTATCGCGCCATGAAGGGGGCTGCCGACAATCAAAGAAGAAACCGGATCAAGTATATCTTCGTTGGGCTTGGATTTTCCGCCCTCCTGTTTGCCTTCTCGATTCTTCCCGTCAGCGGCATTCCTTTCTATCCGCCGGGGAATTTCAGCTTCATCCCCGCCGTCTTTCTCGCCTTCGGCGTCCTCAAATATGACCTTCTGGACATCGGTACCCTCATTCGCCGGGGAACGGTCTATTTTCTCCTGACCGGCATTCTCACCGGCCTCTACATCCTCGTCATATTTCTATTCCACTCCTATTTTTTCACCAGCGGCAGCGGCGATTCTTTTGTGCTTTCTCTGGTCCTGGCGCTGATCATCGTCCTCTTTTTCACTCCTCTTCGGGAATGGTTGCAGCGCCTCATGGATCGTCTTTTTTTTCGGGGTCGCTACGATTACCGGGAGTTGCTCCGGGAGATCAGCGGACGTCTGGCTCTGCTCCTAAGTCTTTCGCGGATCAGGGAACTGCTCATAGGCGCGATCACGGATGCAATGCAGGTGGAAAGGGTGACGCTTGTTCTTGCCGAAGGGGGTGTTTTCCGTCTCTATAACGGGCAGGAGAAGGGCAGGGCCGATGGGGAGTTATCTGAAGAGATCTCTTTACTGATCCGTATTCTGGAGGTGGAGAGGCGGCCGCTGAGTCGGGCGGCGGCCGAGCGGCGCCGGGTCGATAAAGCGGACCGGAAGGTTTTAAACGGAATCTTTGAATATCTTGGAGCCGCGTTGGTGGTTCCGCTTCCTGCGCGGGAGGGGTTGGCCGGACTCATCGCCCTCGGTCAGAAACGATCCGGTGAACTTTTCGTCGACGAGGATATCGAGCTTCTAACGACCATTGCGAATCAGGCGGCAACGGCAATCGAGAATGCGCAAAGTTACGAAGCTCTGGCAGCGCTGAACCGCGACCTCGAAAGGAAGGTGGAGAAACGAACCGCTGCCTTGCGGGAGGCGCTTGCGGAAAAGGAAAGGACGCAGAAGCATCTGATCCGGTCGGAGAGCCTGGCGGCGATCGGTCAACTCGTCGCCGGGACGGCCCATGAACTGAACAACCCCATTGCCGGGGCGATGAGCCTCGTCGAGACGAGCGCCGAAACCATTGCCGGATGGGAATGGGCGGCCGGAATAAGAGAAGAGGTTCTCGATGACCTTCGTTTTTCAATCGGAGAGCTTCGACGGGCGGCATCCATCATTCGGAGCCTTCTCGACCTCTCAAGGCAGACCCAGACCTATATGGAGGCGGTGAACATGAACCGCGTGGTCGATGATGCGCTCAGAGTTCTCCATAATCAGTACAAGAACCTGCCGGTGGAGATCGTGAAGGCATACGACGATGCCCTCCCGGCTGTCGAGGGTAATTTTGCCAACCTGGGGCAGGTCATGATCAACATCATCCGCAATGCTCTCCAGGCGCTTACGGAG
>JAHFBU010000165.1 GCA_023249795.1 Syntrophaceae bacterium | reverse complement strand
CCATCCAGATCCTGCTCGACGGGAGCGATCCGAACTTTGCCGGGATCTCCCGCGCCTACATCACCGCCTTTATCGAGGGCTACAACGGAAAGCTGCTCGCCGATTTCCTCGACCGCCGGGGGATGGAGAAGATCCGACCGCCCGTCGAGGGGCGGGTCCGGGTCTGGTTCAACGAGGATCTGGAAAGCCGGAATTTCATCGTCCCGGGAATCATCGCGATCATCATCATGATTGTCGCGGCAATGCTAACCTCGCTGGTCATCGCCCGGGAATATGAAAACGGCACGATGGAGACGATCCGGTCGCTCCCCGTTCGGGCGGGGGAATTCCTCGTGGGCAAGGCGATCCCCTATTTCCTGATCGCCTTGATCGACGTCCTCGTTTCCATTCTCATGGGGCAGATTCTCTTCGGCGTCGTGATGAAGGCGAGCTTCTGGCTGATGATCCTCGCCTCTTCTCTCTACATCCTGGTCGCGCTGACGCTCGGCCTGCTGATCTCGTCGGTGACGAAGTCCCAGATGGTGGCAAACCAGATGGCCGTCCTGCTCACCTACCTGCCGTCGCTGTTGCTGTCGAACTTCGTCTTTCCGATCATCAACATGCCGAAGGCTCTCCAGATCATCACCTATGCGGTCCCGGCAACCTACTACATCGATCTCCTCTCCGGCATATACCTCCGAAACCTCGGGTTCGCCCACCTCTGGCCCGACCTGCTGGTCCTGACCGGGATGTTCGCGCTTCTGGCAACGCTGAATGTCCTCATCCTGAAACGGGAGGGGCTATGAGCTGGCTTCGCATCCGGGAAATGGTCCGCAAGGAATTCATCCAGCTCTTCCGCGACCGGAAGAACCGCATGGTCCTTGTGATGGCGCCGCTCATCCAGCTCCTGATCTTCGGCTATGTGGTCAACTACGATATCAGGGACATCCGCGTTGCGCTGATCGACCAGGACCAGACCCGGGAAAGCCGGCTGCTTGCCGACACCTTCACCGCGGGCCGGATCTTCCGGATCACCGACCGGCCGACCGATCCCCGCGAAATGGAGAAACTGTTTCTGGCCGGAAAGGCCGACATCGGGATCACGATCCCACCCGATTTCAGCGGCCGGATCCGCCGGGGAGAGACGGCCGCCGTCCAGATCATCGCCGACGGGAGCATGAGCAACATGGCCTCCGTCCGGATCTCCTATGCCGTAATGGTCATCGACCGGCTGAACCGGGAGCTGCTTCGAGAACTTTACGGCCGTGACCTCCAATACGGGAAGATCGATGCCAGGATCCGGACCTGGTATAACCCTAACCTCGACAGCCAGAATTTCTTCGTCCCGGGGATCGTGGCCTTTGTCGTCATGCTGATTTCGCTGCTCCTGACCTCGATTGCAATCATCAAGGAGAAGGAGGCGGGGACGATGGAGCAGCTCATCGTGACGCCGCTCAAGCCGTCCGAATTCATCATCGGCAAGACCATACCCTATGCAATCGTCTCAATCGGCCAGATGGTCCTCGTCATGCTGTTCGCATTATATTGGTTCGATCTCCCGCTGGCGGGGAGCCTCCTTGCCCTCTTTCTGGCGACCTGCATCTTTCTGCTGAGCACCCTCGGCATCGGGCTCTTCATTTCGACGGTATCGAAGACGCGGCAACAGGCGATGATGACCACCTTCTTCTTTATCCTCCCGTTCTTCATGCTATCCGGCTTCGTTTTCCCCATCGCCAATATGCCCACGTTCGTTCAGGGGTTGACATACCTCAATCCTTTGCGCTATTTTCTCGTCATTATCCGCGGAATATTTCTCAAAGGGGTGGGTCTGCACATCCTCTGGCCCCAGTACACGGCGCTTGCCGTCATCGGCGTCGCCGTCTTCACCGGGGCGGTGGGACGTTTCCGGAAACGTCTGGATTAGAGAATTAATACCATGCTGAAAGTGATAAATGACGAACAGGCCATCCGCAGGCACCGTCTGCAATTCATGCGGGGACTGAAACGATTCGCCGACGAGGTGATCCCCGTCGAACTGGGGCACCCGGGTGCAAGCTCTCGGGCGAAAGTCTTCTGGTCGGAACGGCTTGGGATCTGGTTCTTCCCAACGAAGATTGCGGGTCACCGCTACTGGAACGCCTTCGGGGTCGGCCGTCCGGAAAAGGGTTCCCGCATCTCGATCACCTGCGAGATCAACTTTCCTATGAGCGGCATCGACCTGCGGACCGGCGGCGCCTTCGCTGAGGACGGCGCCGGGCGTGTCTTCGTCGTTCACCGGGGGAAACTGGGCGGTGGGCGCAAGGGGATCGGAAAAGGGCTCTTCGAAGACCATTACCGGGGGGTCTGGGAGGTGATGGACGACGGAGGCGAGGAGACGACCGTCGCCCTTATCGGGGCTCTCAACTCGCCGCGCTTTGCCCGGCAGGTCGCCCAATTTGTCCGGAAGATCGCCCGAATCAAGGAAACGGCCGCTGCCCGTTCCGCCCAGACAGAGCTTCGCCTCGACGAACTTTCATTCCGCGAAGATCTCGTCGGCGAACTCTGCCCCGATCAGGAGCGGAATACCGGCAGTGAATGTGACCATGGCCTGATCGTCCGTGATCTCTCCGAGGCGCTCCGCGGACAGGATCTCCGAACGGGAAACGACGGCTGCCGCGATCTGCTGGTGATGAACCGGAAAGACCGCATACGGGCCGTCTTTCAAATCCTCACGGAGATGTCGGCTGCCGGCATCCATGCGGGAGCGATGCAGCTTTTGTTGAACGGCCTGAGCCTGCTGGGGGATCCGCTGCTCATCCTCGCCCTTCCCCGCGCCCCGGTAGAAGCCCTCCGGGAAAAACTGAAACGGCTGAACATCGATTTTCTGGTTTACGGCTGGGAGGAAGACCGGGCGGTCTTCCCGGACCTCGCCTCCTGCCTTCTCCGGATCATATCCTGATGTAAAGCTGACCACAGGACCAACCGAGCATGAGATCCTCGATCCTGCGCTGGTTCAAGCGGTCAGCGATCAACGGTTGGCACCGCATGTCAACAATTTTCTATTGACAAACCTCTCCGGAAGGCTTAAGGGCCTTTACAGGAAGTGCGGGAAATATTATGTACGCAAAAAACACGATCATCTCCGTTATCGCCATTGAGGGCATAATTATCGGGCCTGCATACAGGAGCCTGAGCGGAGGGTAGTGTTTCAATAACACAAAGTCAAAGCAACCGAATCCGTTATCAGGCTGGGCCGATAACGGATTTTTCAATTTTGGGAGAGGAGAGGGTTATGAAATCACCGGATATACTCATCTACGATACAACCCTGAGGGACGGCGCACAGGGGGAACATATCCACTTTTCCGCCGAGGAGAAGCTGCGGATCGCCCGCCGCCTGGACGAGATGGGATTCCACTACATCGAGGGGGGCTGGCCCGGTTCCAACCCCAAGGATGTCCGTTTCTTCGAACTGGCAAAGGCGCAGCCCCTCCGGCATGCCCGCCTGACCGCCTTCGGGAGCACGCGGAAGCCGGGCACCAAGGCCGCCAACTGCCGGAATCTCAGGACCCTGCTCAAGGCCGAAACACCGGCCGTCGCGATCGTCGGAAAGAGTTGGGATCTTCACGTCCGGGAAATTTTCAAAATCCCGCTGAAGGAAAATCTGGAGATGATCCGCGATTCCATCGCATACCTGAAAAAACACGAAAAGGAGGTGCTCTTCGATGCGGAGCATTTCTTCGACGGGTATCGCCACAACCCCGCCTACGCCCTCTCCACACTGAAGACCGCCCTCAATGCCGGCGCGGACCGGATCGTCCTGTGCGACACAAACGGCGGCACCATGCCTCACGACCTGTATGACGCCGTACTCAAGGCCGCTGAAGTCGTCCCGGCGGCGCGCCTCGGAATCCACACCCACAACGATTGCGGTCTCGCCCTCGCCAACGCGCTGGCGGCTGTCCGCGCGGGCGCGGTCATGGTGCAGGGAACGGTGAACGGTTACGGGGAGCGGTGCGGCAATGCCGACCTGACCGCCGTCATCGGAAACCTCCAGCTCAAGATGGGGAAGAAGTGCCTCCCTGAGGAATCCGTTCGGCAGCTCACAAACCTTTCGAACTACGTGGGGGAGGTCGCCAACGTGCGCCCCCTGCCCTTCCGGCCCTTTGTCGGGCGGAGCGCCTTCGCCCACAAGGGGGGCATCCACGTAAACGCCGTCACCAAAAATCCCCAGGCCTACGAACACATCCGGCCGGAGCTGGTGGGAAACCGCCAGCGTGTGATCGTCTCCGAACTTGCCGGGAAGAGCAACGTCACCTATAAGGCGAAGGAGCTCGGCATCGACCTCGTGGATCAAGACGCCATGAGCCGGAAGATTGTTCGGGAGGTCAAGCGCCTGGAGAACGAGGGATTCCAGTTTGACGCCGCGGAAGGGTCTCTGTCCCTGCTGATGAAGAGGATTACCGGCGTATTCAGGGAGCCCTTTACGCTCCAGTGTTTCAACGTGACGAATGGAAAGACCCGGAACAAACCCTCCATCTGCCAGGCGATGATCAACGTCACGGTCGGCGGCGAGGAGGAATTGACCGC
>JAHFBU010000164.1 GCA_023249795.1 Syntrophaceae bacterium | reverse complement strand
TCCTCCGGATGGCCAAGACCGCCGACAACAAGGCACAGCTCCTCCTCCAGGGGATCGGCAGGTTCCGCATCGTCGAACTGATGGAGGAAACCCCCTATCTGCGCGCCCGCATCGAGAATCTTGAGGATGGGGAGGTCAAGGACATCGAGGTCGAGGCGCTGATGGCAAACCTTGTCGCCCTCTTCGAAAGGATCGTGAAGCTCTCGCCGTTTCTCCCCCAGGAGTTCGGGCAGATGGCCAAAACGGTCTCCGAACCCGGCGTCCTGGCCGATATCGTCGCCTCCGTGATCAACGCGCCGATCGAGGAGAAGCAGAAGCTCCTGGAGATCCTCGAGGTGAAAGAGCGCCTCCGCGAGGTGACGCGACTCATCAACCATCAGGTGGAGATTCTCGAGCTGGGCAGCAAGATCCAGTCCCAGGTGAAGGACGATATGGATAAGAGTCAGCGGGATTATTACCTCCGTCAGCAGCTCAGCGCGATCCGCAAGGAGTTGGGTGAAACCGACGACTCAAGGGTCGAGGTCGAGGAGTACCGCGCGAAGATCGAAAAGAAGAACCTCCCGGAGGAGGCGAAAAAGGAGGCGGAACGCGAGATCACCCGGCTCTCCAAAATGCAGCCTACATCGGCGGAATACACCGTTGCGGCGACCTACATCGACTGGATGGCTGCGCTGCCCTGGAACGAGAGCACCGAAGACAACCTCGACATCAGAAAGGCGCGGCGCGTGCTGGATGAGGACCACTATGGCCTGGAGAAGGCCAAAAAACGAATCATCGAATACCTCGCCGTCCGCAAGCTGAAGCCGGACTCGAAGGGACCGATCCTCTGTTTCGTGGGTCCCCCGGGAACCGGCAAGACCTCTCTGGGCCACTCCATCAGCCGTGCCTTGGGAAGGAAATTCATCCGCGTCTCTCTTGGCGGCATTCATGACGAAGCGGAAATCCGCGGCCACCGTCGAACCTACGTCGGAGCGCTCCCCGGCCGGATCATCCGGGGAATCCGAAGGGCCGAGTCGAACAACCCCGTCTTCATCCTGGACGAAATTGACAAGGTGGGAAGCGATTTCCGCGGCGATCCCTCGTCGGCGCTTCTGGAGGTTCTCGACCCGCAGCAGAACTTTTCGTTTTCGGACCACTACCTGGATGTCCCTTTCGATCTGTCGCATGTGATGTTCATCGCGACGGCAAATATCCTGGAGACGATCCCGCCGGCGCTCCGCGACCGGCTGGAGGTCATCGAACTCTCCGGCTACACGATCGACGAAAAGATCCGGATTGCCCAACGCTACCTGATCCCGCGGCAGACGGAAGAAAACGGCCTAAAGCCGGAACAGATCCGAATCACGAAAAGCGCCATCGGCAAAATCATCACGGGCTATACGCGCGAGGCAGGGGTGCGGAATCTCGAACGGGAAATCGCCTCGGTCTGCCGGGGGGTCGCGAGTCAGATCGCCGAGGGTTCCATCGGACAGGCAAAGATCACGGCGCGGGATCTGCACCGGATTCTCGGTCCCGTCCGGATTACGGAAGAAGAGACCGCGCGAACCTCGAAGCCGGGGGTTATCATGGGACTGGCCTGGACACCGGCGGGCGGGGATATCATGTTCATCGAGGCGACGGCCATGAAAGGGAAGGGCTGCCTCACCCTCACCGGACAACTGGGCGACGTCATGAAGGAATCGGCCACCGCGGCCCTCAGCTTCATCCGTGCGAACGCGGAAGAACTGGGGATCGCAAAGGATTTTCTCGACGGGACGGACATCCACATCCACGTCCCCGCCGGCGCCATTCCGAAGGACGGGCCGTCGGCGGGGGTGACGATGCTCACCGCACTGACATCGCTCCTGACCAACCGAATGGTCAAAAAGGATCTTGCCATGACGGGCGAAATCACGCTCCGGGGGCTGGTTCTGCCGATCGGCGGGCTCAAGGAGAAGGTCATCGCTGCCCACCGGGCCGGGGTTAAGACCATCATCCTGCCGAAGTGGAACAGGAAGGACATGGAGGATGTCCCGGCAAAGGTGCGCAAGGAGATCACCTTCCACTTTGTGGACGATATGATGGAGGTGCTCAGAATCGCGCTGGAAAAGGCGCCGGAACCGGCGAAATAGAGGAACCGCTCAGGGCTCCTGTTTCAGCAATATGCGGATCGCCGGAGCGGAATGGCCATGCAGCACGCGTCCGTCCACGATAAAGTGCGGGGTGCCCGTATAGCCTGTTTCTTTCGCCAGATTTGTGTTCTTTTGCACCTGGTCGAGCTCCGGCTTCAAGCGTTCAAGATCCATCTCCCCCAAGTCCATCCGGAATGCATCATTCAAAATGATCAGGGCGTTCTGCCGCGCCTTATCGAGCTTTGCGGATGGAGGGATATTCAGTTCGAAAACCGTCTTCAGTGCGGATTCCCCTTTCCCGGTAGCCTGCATTTTCATTGCGACGGCGGCCGCAACCTCCGATCCCTTTTGCGGAAAAGCGGAAACCCAGAGAACTTTTACGGTCCGGATCTGCCCCAGGCGGGTCCGCAAAAGCTGGTAGGTCTTTCTGCTGTTCTCACAAAAAGGATCCGCCAGGAACAACACCTCTTTTGAGCCCTTGCCCGTAATGTAGACCTTCGCATTCGGAAGCAGCTTTTCAAGAATGCCGGGAGAAACATCCGGAGCGATCTCCTTGGACAGCGCCCCGGCATCCACCGCCGCACCCATGATGAAACCCATGGCCAGCAAGAACACCATCGGTATGAACGACAAGCTCTTTCCGATCTTCATATAATCTCCTTTACAGAAAAGACAGCGCGTTGCCAGGGAACATCGATGAGTGAAACGAGAAAACGTAGCCACATACTACGGAAAAGCGGGGCACTTTACAACAAATATATATCCGCACTCAGCTGCTCACCGGCTGGAAACATTGATCGTAAACCGGTCTTTTGAAATGCTGGCATTCCCCGGACAATGATGATATTGGAGCAAGCGTTGGCGGGGGATGCTCTCATGGACTACAATTCAGACAACAGGGATATCGACGCAGGCAAGGCGGAACGCCAGCCCTTCAGGTTGCTGACCACCCCTTTTGCCGCCGTCGGCCGGGCCGCGATACGGTGGGTCGGCAATCTGGGCGCTCCGGCCATTTTCCTCTTTCTGGCATCCCTGCGAACACTGCGGCCCAAACAGCTGAGCAAGGTGGTCCAGCAGGTCTATTACATCGGGGCCAGATCGATGATGATCATCATGCTCGTCAGCTTTTTCACGGGCATGGTCCTGGGTCTTCAGTCCTATCATGCCCTGGTCAAGTTCGGCGCGCAGGGGGCGCTTGGAGCCTTGGTGGCCCTGACGCTGGTCAGGGAATTGGGACCGGTCCTCACGGCAATCATGATCGCCGCCCGGGCCGGTTCGGCCATCACCGCGGAGATCGGCATTCAGAGGATTTCCGAACAGATCGACGCCCTGGACACCATGCGCATCGATCCGCTCCGTTATCTGATCAGCCCCAGAATCACCGCGGCGATCATCAGCTTTCCCCTGCTCACAGCCATGTTCGACATCATCGGCATCATCGGCGGTTATGTCTCCGGGGTATTGATTCTGGGCGCGAATGCCGGAACCTACGTCTATCGCGTTCAGGCCACCATGGAGATGAAGGATGTCACGGACGGCTTCATCAAGGCGATTGTTTTTGCCGTCATCGTCTCGACCGTCTGCTGCTACCAGGGTTATTTCGCGCATATGCGCGCGGATGGCCATGGTGCCAAGGCCGTGGGTCTCTCCACCACGTCGGCCGTTGTCATCTCCTGCGTACTGATCCTGGTGTCGGACTACATTGTGACATCCCTTCTGATTTGAGGATGGATCCATGAACACCCCGTTAATCGAATTCAGGGATGTCACCAAGCGCTTCGGCTCGCGAATTATCCTCGACCGCGTCAACCTGCAAATCTACGAAGGACAGGTCACGACCATCATCGGCCTGAGCGGCTCGGGCAAGAGCGTGCTCCTGAAGCATATCATCGGGCTGCTCAAACCGGACGAGGGAACCATTCTCTTCCAGGGCACACCCCTGGGCGACATGAAAGAGAGTGAAAACGCCGCCAGGCTCGCGCAGATCAGCTACATGTTCCAGGACAATGCCCTCTTTGATTCCCTGACCGTCTACGACAACATCTCCCTCCCCCTTCGGGAGACGACGCACCTGGGCAAAGACGAAATCGACAAGCGGGTCATGGCCAGAATCGAACAGACCGAACTGGAAGATGCTGCCCACAGGTATCCTTCGGAGCTCTCGGGCGGTATGCAGAAACGCGCAGCCCTGGCCCGGGCTCTGGTCACGGATCCGGGAATCGTTCTCTTCGATGAACCCACTTCCGGCCAGGACCCCGTCCGGAAAAACGCCATCCTGGGGATGATTGCCCAGTATCAGAGAAAATTCGGTTTTACCGCAATCCTGGTCAGCCACGAGATCCCGGACGTCTATTTCATCTCGAACCGCATTCTGGCCCTCTATGAACGATCCATTGTTTTCCAGGGCTCTCCGGAGGAACTTGAGAACTTCAACCACCCGTTCAAGGATGAGGTTATTCGCAG
>JAHFBU010000163.1:4108-4585 GCA_023249795.1 Syntrophaceae bacterium | reverse complement strand
AAGACGGGGTCCGATTTCTGCGGGCGAAGGCGGTATGTAGCGTGCTGTTTCAGGAGTTGATCCAGGTTGTCCGATCCAAACAGCAACACTTCGGAATCTCCCTCGGTTTACATGTGGAAGGTTTGACTCATCGCAAATAATTCGGTGAATCCAGAGAATATCGCCAGCAGATAAACCGGCTGTAGGAAACTGTGTCAGACGCGGAAGTTCTCTCGTTGACATGTTTGATCGGCCTGCAACCAGGTTTGTTGCAATCTCCATAGTGCGAGCCATCATCATATCCATTTTTCGATGAAGCTCTAAAATGCCAACTTCTTGTCGAGTCAGCCTCGCCGTAAGATCATCCTTAAGAGTGCTCCAAAGACTATGCTGGTCCTCTTCTGTCATGGGGATGCGTAAATATTCAAGTCGCAAACCATATCCTTTGGGTGAATCCAAAATGGATCTTATGCGTTCTTGATGGTAAAGCTCGATTGG
>JAHFBU010000163.1:0-4098 GCA_023249795.1 Syntrophaceae bacterium | reverse complement strand
GATTGGGGTTGGTTCAGCAAGCTGTACAAGTTCAGCGCGCTGCCCCGGTGTTATCGGTTGGTTCGTAAAAAAAGCAAACCCAGCCCTCTCGTGTTTTTTTACTCCCTCAAAATCGTAACGAAATTTCTCCGTAACATCCTTAAAGTCAGAACGCGTTGTAGGAAAATAAACGGCCGAAAGCCATTTCTCTGCCTGCCGCATACAAAGTATATCCTTACGGCCATCAGGTCCACCAAGCGGACATTGCGGGTCTATGCTGGAAAACCCCTCGACTTGCAAAATATCAGCGCAAAGTCGTTCTGCTTGCGTTTGACCGTAGCGCCAATCCCAGAGAGTTGTGTCTGTTGAAGGTTTATTCATATCATTCTCAGTGTTCAATCGCGGCGCTCACCTGCGGAGCGGACGGCAAGCCGGAGGCTTGACGGCCGAGGCGGCAGGTGAAGTGTCTTGTTCCGAGGCGCGCTTCGCGCCGAGCAACATGGCACGAACGAAGTGAGCGCCGCGATTCCCGCCGGATGCGCGAAGCGTGACCGGCGGGAACGAAATAATAACCCGCCGGGCCACGGGGTGTAGTTATTTGTACTGACGGAATTCCCGGTCGGGTTGATTAACAGATTAGATTATCGCTCTCTAATTTCTATAGTTCGATCAGGGGCATCTTCCCATTTTATGGCCCTGATGTCAGTCATACAAGAAGCCCCTGCTCTTGAACTTTTATATGAATTAATTCCTGTTACACGATCATTGTAAAACCATACTATTCGATAGTCATGATAGCCAAACCCAGCACCCGTAACACAGTACTGCCAAGCTTCATCTTTGCCTTTAAATTGCCTGTCGTCAGGAGGCCCCATTATTTTCAATATCTGCTCTTTATTGTCTCCAGGGTTAATTAAAGCTGCTTGTTTCGCTAAAGTTCCACAAGCTGAAAGGATTAAAATAAATAGTGGGATAATAATAAATTTCCCTTTTCCCATTTGTTCTCCTTTCTTGATCTAATCGCGGCGCTCACCTGCGGAGCGGACGGCAAGCCGGAGGCTTGACGGCCGAGGCGGCAGGTGAAGTGCCTTGTTCCAAGGCGCGCTTCGCGCCGAGGCACAAGGCACGAACGAAGTGAGCGTCGCGATTCCCGCCGGAGCGCGAAGCGCGTCCGGCGGGAACAAGTTATTCTAAAGTTTCTGGATATCTCCATAGTGTTCCCTGATCCAATGAACGAAGGGCAATATCAGTACGGTTGCCGTCAGCCCTCAGGCTGGCCAGTTTCCATTGTCTATTCATAAATACGGCAGGTTATGTATAAATCGCTCGGCAGAAATAATGCAACCGTATATTTTCTACTTCCGTATATCATGTCAATATGCAGATTATAATGAAGATGGATATCTCCACAGGTTGTCCCATGTTCGGGGGACATGATGCGATCCCTGCGGGCTTCCGCATCACGTCCCCGATTCTTGCGATCCCTGCGGGCTTCCGCATCACGTCCCCGATTCTTGCGATCCTTCCGGGCTTCCGGAACGTGTCCCCGTTTTTTAGTTACGATGCGTAGAGCTTTTCGCCCGGGAGGACGGTCAGACCGTTCTGCTGGAGAATCGCGATCGCCCGGTCCGGGTCATCGAACCGGAAGATCATCACGGCGTTCTGCTCGTTCCGTTCGACAAAGGCATACATGTATTCGACATTGACGCCGCTTCCGGCAAGCGCCGCGAGGATGCCGTGAAGCCCGCCCGGACGGTCCGGCACCTCCACGCCCACAACGCTTGTCCGGCTGACCCGGTAGCCCTTCTCCTTCAGGATGCGGGATGTCGTCTCCACATCGTTGACGATCATGCGCAGGATTCCGAAATCGGCGGTGTCCGCCAGCGTCAGGGTCCGGATGTTGATCCCGGCCTCCTTCAAAATCCCCGTGACTTCTTCCAGCGCACCTGGTCTGTTCTCCAAGAATACGGAAATCTGTTCCACCTTCATTGTTCGACCCCCTCTTCTTCTCGCCCGGCTTTTTACGAAAGTGTTAAATTTTTCGCTTGTCCTGGACGCGGCTTGCCTTGCCCTCAAATCGCTCAAGCGTTTTGGGCTCCACCAGTTTGACCTTGGCGGTGACGCCGAGGTAATCCTTGATGTCCTTCACGATCCGCCGCTCAATGTTCTGAAGGACCTTGATCTCGTCGGAATCGGCGAAAATCTGTTCGCTGACCTCCACCTGGATTTCCAGGGTGTCAAGGTTGTCGGCCCGCTCCACGATGAGGTGGTAATGGGGTTCAACCCCCGTGACCTCCAGGAGGACCGCCTCGATCTGGGAGGGGAAGACGTTGACCCCCCGGATGATCAGCATGTCGTCGCTGCGTCCCGTGATGCGGTCCATCCGGTGAAGCGTCCGGCCGCACCGGCAAGGTTCCGTGAAGAGACGGGAGAGATCCCGGGTCCGGTAGCGGATCAGTGGGAAGGCCTCCTTGGTGACGGTCGTAAAGACCAGTTCCCCCGGTTCGCCCGGCGGCAACACTTCTCCTGTTTCGGGGTTGATCGTCTCGACGAGGAAATGGTCCTCGAAGATGTGCATTCCGTTGCGCCCCTCCAGACACTCCATCGCGACGCCGGGACCCATGATTTCGGATAGCCCGAAGATGTTGAGGGCCTTGATCTCCAGAACGTTTTCGATCTCCTGCCGCATTCGGTCGCTCCAGGGCTCGGCGCCGAATATCCCGACCCGGAGCTTGAGGGCTTTCATGTCGACGCCCATCGCCTTGCCTTCTTCCGCGAGGTTCAGCGCGTAGGAGGGGGTGCAGCAGATCGCCGTCGGGCCGAAATCCTGAAGAATGGTGATCTGGCGCCGGGTGTTTCCCCCGGACATCGGGATGACGCTTGCGCCCAGTCTTTCCGCGCCGTAGTGGAGTCCCAAGCCCCCGGTGAAGAGGCCGTAACCGTAGGCATTGTGGATGATATCATTTTTTGTGAGTCCCGCGGCGACAAGACAGCGGGCCACCAGCTCCGACCAGGTGTCGATGTCGCGCTTTGTGTATCCCACGACGACCGAACGGCCGGTCGTCCCGGAGGAGGCGTGAAGGCGGACGACGCTGCTCATCGGGACGGCGAACATGCCGAAGGGATAATTGTCCCGTAGGTGCTGCTTCGTCGTAAAAGGGAATTTTTTGAGGTCGTCCAGGGTCTTGATGTCGTCGGGCGTGACGCCGGCTTCGTCGAACAGCCGACGGTAAAAGCCGACGGTGTGGTAAACCCGCTGGACGGTCTGCTTGAGCCTCTTGAGCTGCAGCGTCTCCAATACCTCGCGCGGCAGTGTCTCGAAATCCTCGTTGTAGATCATGGAATGTTTCCCCCTCTCGTTTTCGGGATGAATCCGCTTGCCGCCAAAGGAACGGCAATCTCTGCAAAGAATGGGTTCTAAGGGAACGAAATAAAATTGACGAACTCGTAAAAAGTCGACTTTAGCCTCTTTGTGTCATTCCCGCGGAAGCGGGAATCCAGTTATTCAATTTTGTTATGGACTCCCGCTTTCGCGGGAGTGACAGGGTTTTGGACTTTTTTCGAGGTCATCAAACCTGCCCCTCCGGGGAGACTTTATAACAGAAGTTTTTTCCGGGGGCAAGGAGACCTTTGCCCCGCGGCAGCCCTGTATTCAGGCGGTTTGCCGTGGACGGCGGGCGTAACGCTGATAGAGGCGCACCAGCCGGACGGTAACGATGGCCGTCACAAGACGGGGGATGTAGAGCCAGAAGGGGTGGATGCCCAGCGGCAGAAAGAGGACCGGGTCTTCGACCATCGAGTGGTTCATTCCGACGGAGAGATGGAGGAGCTCCAGATCGTCCGGGCTTAAGTGTCCGCTTTTGGCCTCCTCGACGATAATCGCCCCGCCGTAGGAGAGTCCAAAGACGACGGCGGTCATCCAGAGCAGCCCGACCTTCTGGTCGAGACCCATGATCCGGAGAAATGGACCGAGGGCCCGCACAACAGGGTGTATCAGTCCGAAGGTCTTCATGAGTTCGAGGAGCGTCAGCAGCGTCATGATGATGAAGAAGATTTTTACGGCAAGGGAGGAGGTCGTCCACGCCCAGTGCCGGATCATCTCCAGGAAGAGCGGTCCGG
>JAHFBU010000162.1 GCA_023249795.1 Syntrophaceae bacterium | reverse complement strand
CGGCTGATGCATTCCTGGACCTTTTCCTGCAGCTCCCGCTTTTCGATTCGTTCGAGAATGGACGCCTCCGGGGAACGGGGTTCATTGACGGGATTGCCGTCTTTTGATTTTACCGGATCGTCGAGCGACCCGGCCTCACGGCGCAAGCGGGCGGCCTTCTGCGAAAGGTGATTTCTCGAATGGTTCAGGACGATGCCGCAAAGCCAGGTGGAGAATCGGGCATCCCCCCGGAATTTTCCGATGGTCCGGTAGGCGGAGAGGAAGGCCTCCTGCACCACGTCGCAGGCCTCGTCATAGTTGCCGATCATCCGGAAGGCCACGTTGAGCATCTTTTTCTGGTGCCTCCCGACCAGGGCCGAGAAGGCCTCGGTGTCGCCCCGTTGGCAGCGTGCGACAAAACCGGCGTCATCGTCTTTCCGGGGACACGTACCGATCCCTTCGGGCTTCCGGTACATGTCCCCGTTACGTTCCGATCCCGTTGGGCTTCCGGAACATGTCCCCGTTACGTTACGATCCCTGCGGGCTTCCGGAACATCTCCCCGACACGTTACGATCCCTACGGGCTTCCGCATCACGTCCCCTACATCTCATTTGGCTTCCGGTACATGTCCCCGGATAATGCGCTGTGAGACTAACATGTTGCTCCGCTTCGCGCAATGACGGAAAGTGCGACCAATCCCGTTTTCGACCTACCTCAATTCCCGGCGCATGCTCAGCGGCGGCGGCGGGGCGTAACTGCCGTTGTCCCAGAGGCGGTTGGACGGACGGCAGAGCGGCGCCGGGCATTCAATCACCCCCAGCTTGCAGAGGGTCGAGCGCCACTCGTACTTGACGTAGATGGTCTCCCGCGCCTTTCTCTCCGGCTCAAATGCCACGACCTGCGAGTAAGAATACTCGCTCTCGCCGTAGCCGGTGCCGGCGCTCTCCAGCTTCTGCTCCGACCGGGCTGAATCCATCTCCTTCATCAATCTGCCGGAATTGTCGCGAGCGGAGGGAGCCATGACCTTGCCGGCCGAATCCGCCGTCGGGCTGTCGTAACGGGGCCTGCTGGAGGGGGCGGTTTGGGAAAGGGGTCTTGGCGGCTCGTAGTGTTGCACCTCGGGATAGAGAGCCACGGCGATCACCCCCATGGCGCTCTCGTCGCCGAACGCCGAGGCATAAGAGTCGGGAACGTCGGTGAAGTAGAAGCGGTTGATGCGATCCTGGGCCGTGCGCCAGCCGGCGAATTCTCCCGAACCGTAGGGTTCAAGGATGTACATGCGCTCGTTATTCTTCAGCCAGGATTTCGTGCCGCTGATGATGTTGCGGCCATCCACCGCGATGACCAGCCCGACCCTCCGGTTGAGGCGGTTGGTCACTTCGATGCGGTAGTGGTCTCCCCGGACCGCCTCGACGTAAACTTTGTGCACCCCGCGGCGAATTTTCGCCGGGTAGGTCGGCAACGTTCGGCCGTCGTCGGTTACGATCCGCACCTCCAGGGCCTCCCCGACGCCCCCCGCCCACGCGCCTGTCGCGCACAACACGATGGTCAACATAACGATTGCGATGGTTTTCATGATTGGTTCCTCCTTGTAAGTGGTTTTTAAAACCTTAGACAGGAGGCAGAAGGAAAAAGTTCCCGGAAAGTTTTTGCGGGGGGCATCGGGGACACATGGGGAATGTAAAAACAAAGGGGACATGTACCGGAAGCCGCGTAGCGGATCGGTACATGTCCCCGGAACAAAGTCGTCACCCGGCTTAAAGCCGGGGCCCAGAAATTCGAAAGACTGGATTCCCGCTTTCGCGGGAATGACATAAGAGGATGCGGGAATGACAGATCGTTAAAAGTTTTCCGCCAGAACTTCGTAGTAGGCCTGAGGATGCTTGCAGGCCGGACATTCCTTCGGAGGCTGTTTCCCCTCGAAAACGTAGCCGCAGTTGCTGCAGTGCCACTTCACCACTTCATCCTTCTTGAAGACTTTCTTCTTCGTCACGTTTTCGATCAGCTTGCGATAGCGCGCCTCGTGGAACTTCTCCACCTTGGCGATCTGCTCGAACGAGCGGGCCACCGCCGGAAAGCCCTCCGTCTTGGCCGTCTTCGCAAAATCGGCGTAGATGGTTGTCCATTCCATCTGTTCGCCGGACGCGGCAGCCTCGAGATTCTCCTTTGTGTTTCCGATCACCCCCGCGGGATAGCCCGCAGTGATCACCACCTCACCGCCCTGCAGGTGGTTGAAGAACACCTTGGCGTGCTCCTTCTCGTTTTCGGCTGTCTCGGTGAAGATGTTCGCAATCTGTTCGTACCCTTCCTTCCGGGCGGCGCTTGCAAAATACGTGTACCGGTTCCTCGCCTGGGACTCCCCGGCGAAAGCCGCCAGCAGATTCTTTTCCGTCTGTGACCCTTTGAATGCTTTTGCCATGCTCGTCTGCCTCCTATAATAATGATTGAATTCCCTTAGGCCCGAATAACAGGATACCTTCGGCTGCGGCATTATACAGGGGATGCCCGGTAATATGCAAAATTTTTTGCGGTGAATAGGTGGTGCATATATATTTCTTCAGTAGTATCATGGCGCATACAAACTTGCCAAATTGAGGAAGAAAGATGAGCGTCCATGAACTTGCCGGTAGACCGGCCCCGAGAGAACTGCTTGCCAATATCCCGCGGCTTCTCTCCGCATACTACACCCTTGAGCCTGACCCCTCAGACCCCCTGCAGCGGGTCGCTTTCGGAACCTCGGGTCACCGGGGTTCATCCCTCCGGAACAGCTTTAACGAGGCGCACATCCTGGCCATCAGCCAGGCCCTCTGTGAATACCGCAAGACAAAGAGCATCAACGGCCCGCTCTTCCTGGGCATGGATACCCACGCCCTCTCCGAAGCGGCGCTGGCCACCGCCATCGAGGTTTTCGCCGCCAACGGAGTCGTTGTAATGATGGATGAACATTGGCGCTATACGCCCACGCCGGTCATCTCCCATGCCATCCTGACTCACAACCGGGGAAGGAAAACCGGATTGGCCGATGGCGTGGTGATCACCCCTTCCCATAACCCGCCGGAGGACGGCGGCTTCAAATACAACCCGCCCGAAGGCGGTCCCGCGGGCAAGGAGACGACCCGGATCATCGAAGAGAGGGCCAATGCCATCTTGGCATCGGAAATCGGGAAGGTTCGCCGGCTGCCCCTGGAAAGGGCGCTGAAGGCGGGGTCGGTCCATGACCGCGATTATGTGACCCCGTATGTGGAGGATCTCAAAAACGTCATCGACATGGAGGCGATCTCGAACTCGGGGCTCCGAATCGGCGCGGACCCGATGGGCGGAGCGGCCATCGATTTCTGGGACCCCATCGCCGACCGCTACGGCCTTTCGCTTTCGGTCGTCAACCGGATCGTTGATCCGACCTTCTCTTTCATGACCCTGGACAGGGACGGCAAGATCCGGATGGACTGCTCTTCGCCCTATGCCATGGAGGGGCTGGTCCGGATGAAGGACCAGTTCGATATCGCCTTCGGCAACGACGCGGACGCCGACCGCCACGGGATCGTCACCCCAAGCGGGGGGCTGATGAATCCCAACCACTACCTCTCCGCCGCGATTGATTACCTCTTCCGGAACCGGCCGGCCTGGAGCCCGAGTGCGGCGGTCGGAAAAACGCTGGTCTGCACCGCCATGATCGACCGTGTGGCCGCAGACCTCGGAAGGAGACTTTACGAGGTTCCCGTCGGCTTCAAATGGTTTGTGTCCGGGCTCCTGGACGGCTCCTGCGGTTTCGGCGGCGAGGAGAGCGCCGGGGCCTCCTTCCTGAGAAAAGACGGCACGGTCTGGACAACGGACAAGGATGGGATCATCATGGATCTGCTCGCCTGCGAGATTACGGCAAAGACGGGCAAAGACCCGGCCGCCCTCTACCGGAATCTTGAAGAACGGCTGGGGGCATCATTCAATATGCGGCTGGACGCCCCGGCCTCACCGGCGCCGACGGCGGCGTTCAAGGGGTTCTCACCGGGGATGATTGCCGTAAAGGAGCTGGCCGGAGAACCCATCCTTGCCGCACTGACACGGGCGCCCGGCAATGACGCCGACATCGGGGGGCTGAAGATCGTTTCCGCAAACGGATGGTTTGCCGCCCGTCCGTCGGGCACGGAAGACATCTACAAGATTTATGCGGAGAGCTTCATCAGCGAAGGGCATCTGCAAAGGATCGCGGAAGAAGCGCTATCCATAGTCAACGGCGTGTTTGCCACGGCCGGTCAGTGCTGAAATCAGAGCAAAACTAAAAGGGAGAGGGAAAACCATGCGGGGATTAACAGAAGGGGGAAATATCTACCGTGCGTTCTTTTTTGCTCTTGTGATTTTCTTTCTGCTAAACGTTAATGCTGCGACCTCTCACGGGACATATCTTGGCGACATAAACGGCGATGATGTTGTGAATCTGGCCGACGCCATTCTCGCCATAAAAGTTCAGTCTGGAATGGATCCAAATGGAATCCGCACCAATTATGCATTATCAGGCGTGGATGTGAATGGAAATCGGAAAGCAGGGGTGGAAGAGGCAATTTATGTCCTTCAATACGTTGCCGGATTAAGAGGTGCTGCTCCGATCGG
>JAHFBU010000161.1 GCA_023249795.1 Syntrophaceae bacterium | reverse complement strand
CACAATGTGCCCGACCCTGTATTCATGGGCAAAACGCAGGATGGTGGCGACGACATCCTCCCCTTTGTAGGTGAAGACCATCGCGCCGAGTTCTTTGGCCAGGGTCAGCGTGCCGGAAAGCAGCCGCTGGATCCGGCTGTCGATCGCCGTGGCTTCTTCCGCGGGTGTCTGCACATAGATGGCGTACCAGTTCCGGTTAAGCTTTCCGGCCAGCCGGGAGGCGTACCGGAGGAGCATCTCGCTATTGGGCCCCCGTGAACTCAGGCAGACCATGATCTGGTCCGGCGTTGCGCCTCCCGTCTCCTCCGGGGTTTCGTGTCGGCGCAGATCGATCTGGGCGGCCATCTCCCGGAGGGTGAGCTCCCGGAGGTTCTCGAGGTGCGGGGCCTGAAAGAAGTTCGAAAGCGCGGTTCCGATCCTCTCAGCCGGATAGATTTTTCCCTCCCGCAGACGGGTCTGGAGATCCTCCGGCGTGAGATCCACGTTGACAATCTGATCCGCTTCGGCCAGGACGCTGTCGGGAAGTCGTTCCCGCACTTTGACCCCGGCGGCCCGCTCTACGGTGTCATAGAGGCTCTCCAGATGCTGGACGTTCATGGTTGTGATGACATGGATCCCGGCCGCAAGCAGGTCCTGGACGTCCGCGTATCGCTTGGCGTTCCGGCTTCCGGGGACATTGGTGTGGGCCAGTTCGTCCACAAGCGCGACCTGGGGATTCCGTTTCAGAATGGCCTCCAGGTCCATTTCCTCCAGGGCGATTCCCCGGTACAACTGGCCCCGTCGGGGGACGGCCTCCAGCCCCTCGGCGAGCTTCGCCGTGTCCGCCCGCCCGTGTGTCTCCAAAAGGCCGATCACCACGTCAATACCTTCCCCCTTGAGCCTGCGTCCCTCCTGGAGCATCTGCCAGGTCTTGCCGACCCCCGCCGCGTAGCCAAGGTAGACCTTGAGCCCGCCCCGCCGGGAACGGCGGATCATCCGCAGGAAGGCATCGGCCCTGTCATTCGCATCTGCCGTCATCGTTTTCCATCCAGGTCCAGATTCAGCATCAGGACGTTGACCCGGGGTTCGCCCAGAATCCCCGAGGTACGCCCCTCCGTATGTGTCGCGATCTTCTTCGTAATAGCTTCCTCACCGATCCCCCGGGCCATGGCGACGCGCCGGGCCTGCAAGAGGGCGTTCGGGACGCCGATATGCGGGTCCAGGCCGCTGGCCGAAGCCGTGACCGCATCGGCGGGGACGGTTGCGTTGGTCGGCAGGCGGTTCTCCACCCGGTAAGCGGCGATGCGGTCGCGAACCGTTTCGACCAGTTGCCGGGATGTGGGGCCAAGGTTGCTTCCCCCCGAGGCGGCGGCGTTATAACCGGCCCCGGCCGCCGAAGGTCGGGGATGGAAATAGGCCGGTCCGGTAAAGTCCTGCGCGATCAGGACCGAACCGACGACGGAGCCGCCGACCCGGATGAGCGAACCGCCGGCCTCGCGGGGAAAGAACGCCTGGCCCGCGACCCATACCAGGAGGGGATAGACGCCGCACAAGAGGACCGCAAGCGAGAGGACCGCCACCAGGGAGATCCGAAGCTGCACGAACAGATCTTTCATCATGAAACCACCTCCAAGCCACCAAAGAACCAAGTGTCCGCCGATAATGCCATTCGCTATTATACCATCCCAATGGCGTTGATCAGAAGATCGATCAGCTTGATCCCCGCGAAGGGGGCGGCAAGCCCTCCCAGGCCGTAGATCATGAGATTCCGCCTGAGGAGGACCGCCGCGCCGAGGGGACGAAAGCTTACCCCCCTCAGAGCCAGGGGAATCAGGGCCATAATAATTAGGGCATTGAAGATGACGGCGGAGAGGATTGCGCTTCGGGGAGATGCCAGCCCCATGACGTTGAGCGGGGCGATGACGGGGAAGAGCCCGACCAGCATCGCCGGGATGATCGCGAAGTATTTTGCCACGTCGTTGGCGATGCTGAAGGTTGTGAGGGCTCCCCGGGTCATCAGCATCTGCTTGCCGATCTCCACGACCTCGATGAGCTTCGTTGGGTTGGAATCGAGGTCCACCATATTGCCCGCCTCCTTGGCCGCCTGCGTTCCGGTGTTCATCGCCACGCCGACGTCGGCCTGTGCCAGCGCGGGGGCGTCGTTCGTCCCGTCGCCGGTCATCGCGACGAGGTGGCCCGTCGCCTGTTCCCTGCGGATCAGGGCGAGCTTGTCCTCGGGCCGCGCCTCGGCGAGAAAGTCGTCCATGCCGGCCTCCCTGGCGATCGCCTCGGCGGTGAAGCGGTTGTCGCCGGTGATCATCACCGTCCGGATCCCCATGGTCCTGAACCGCGTGAAGCGGTCTTTGAGCCCCCCCTTGACGATGTCTTTGAGGTGGATAACGCCAAGGACGCGTACCTCATCCGCCACGACGAGGGCTGTCCCGCCGGAACGGGAGATGCGTTCGATGGTTTCGGCGACCTCAGATGGAAAATCGCAGCAGGTAAACTGCCGGATGGCATCGGGGGCGCCCTTGCGGATGCGCCGCGCCTCGAAATCGACGCCGCTCATCCGCGTATGGGCCGAAAAGGGGATGAACTCCGCCTTGGCCATCTCAGCGATGGAGCGGCCCCTCAGGCCGAACTGCTTGGTCAAAACGACGATGCTCCGGCCCTCGGGTGTTTCGTCGGCCAGTGACGAGAGCTGCGCGGCGTCGGCCATGGCCTGTTTTGTTACCCCGGGGGCGGGGATCAGTTCGGTGGCCTGACGATTGCCGAGGGTGATCGTTCCGGTCTTGTCCAGAAGCAGGACGTCAACGTCCCCCGCCGCCTCCACGGCTCGACCGCTCATCGCCAGAACGTTCTTCTGGACGAGGCGGTCGATTCCTGCGATCCCGATGGCGCTCAGGAGCCCCCCGATGGTCGTGGGGATGAGGCAGACCAAAAGAGAAACGAGGACGGTTACCGAAAAGGAGATGCCCGAGTAGATCCCGAAGAGCTTCAGGGTGAGGATGACGATAAGAAATATCACCGTCAGGGCGGACAGGAGGATCGTCAGGGCGATCTCGTTGGGGGTCTTCCGGCGCCTCGCCCCCTCAACGAGGTTGATCATCCTGTCCATGAAGCTCTCTCCCGGATTGGCCGTTACCGCAACCCGTATCCGGTCCGAGAGGACTCGGGTCCCCCCCGTGACGGCGCTCCGGTCGCCGCCGGCCTCCCGGATGACGGGTGCGGACTCCCCCGTGATGGCCGATTCGTCCACCGTCGCCGCCCCCTCGACGATCTCCCCATCGGCGGGGATGATCTCCCCGGCGGCAACGACGATAACATCCCCTTTGCGGAGCTCCTCCGCCGGAACCTGCTCCGTGGCGCCGGTTGCCAAAAGGCGGTTGGCAATCGTGTGCGTCCGCGACTTGCGGAGGGTATCCGCCTGAGCCTTCCCCCGTCCCTCCGCCATCGCCTCGGCGAAATTGGCGAAAAGAACCGTAAACCAGAGCCAGGCGGCCACCTGGATACCAAAACCGAGCGTTTCGCCCGGCGGTCGGAGGAAAAGACCACCGGTTGTGACGAGGGCTCCGATCTCGGTCACGAACATGACGGGATTTTTCATCATCTCCCGGGGATTGAGTTTTACAAGCGATGCAGCCGCGGCTCCGGCAATGATCCGGCGGTCAAATAGCGAACGGTGTTCAGCAGCCATGATAGGGTTCCTCGTTAACAGTGGTCAGTACAGCGTGCCCGATGCCGTCATAATAAAATGCTCCACGATCGGCCCCAGGGCCAGGACCGGCAGAAAGGTGAGGGCCCCTACGATCAGGATGGTTCCGGCCAAAAGGACCAGGAAGGTAGGGCCGGAAACGGGGAAACTCCCCGCATGCGGCGCAATCCGTTTCTTTTTTACGAGGTTCCCGGCCAGGGCCATGACAGGGATGATGAACAAGAACCGTCCCACCAGCATGGCAAGCCCCAGCGTCGTGTTCATCCACGGGGTGTTGGCATTCAGACCGGCGAAGGCGCTCCCGTTGTTCCCGACACCCGAAGCATAGGCGTAGAGAATTTCGGAGAGCCCGTGCGGCCCGGCGTTGTTCAGTCCGACCGTTCCCCAGGCGCTCACGGCGGCCCACGCCCCAAATCCCAGGAGGGTGACGCACAAAATGAGCACGGCCAGGACACTGACCTTGACGTCATAGGCATCGATCTTCTTGCCGAGGTACTCCGGCGTGCGCCCGACCATCTGCCCCGCCAGAAAGACGGTCAGGACCACGAAGACCAGCATCCCATAGAGTCCCGCGCCGACGCCGCCGAAGATGACCTCGCCCAGTTGCATGTTGACGAGGGGAACGAGCCCACCCAAAGCGGTGAAGGAGTCGTGCATGGCGTTCACGGCGCCGCAGGAGGCGTCGGTCGTCACTACGGCGAAAAGGGCGGAGGCGAAGATCCCGAAGCGGAGCTCCTTTCCCTCCATGTTGCCACCCGCCGGGTCGAGCCCCAGGGCTACGAGGCGCGGATTTCCCGCAGCCTCGGCCTGCCAGCAGACCAGGACGCCGGCCAGAAACAGGATGGCCATGGCCCCCCAGACGGTCCAACCGTGGCGCCGGTTCCCCACTGTCCGACCGAAGTAGTA
>JAHFBU010000160.1 GCA_023249795.1 Syntrophaceae bacterium | reverse complement strand
TCTCTGCCGGCAGCGTCTCCAGATAGGCGGCGATTTCCCTTCCGGGGATCATGGTGAAACCGGAGGGTTTGCGGTGTTTGGAGGCGACCTTGGCGAGCACCTTCGTGATGCTGAGTCCCGCCGAAACGGTGATTCCCAACTCACGCGCGACCTGGTCCTGAATCTTCAGGGCAATCGATTCGTAGGAGGCCCGAAGCACCCGCCTCATGCCGGTCAGGTCGGCGAAGGCCTCGTCGATGGAGTACTCCTCCACCTGGGGGGTGAAGCGGCGCATGATGTTGAACATCCGCCGGGAGAAGAGGCTGTAGGTCTCATAGTCGGAGCGGAGGACGATCAGTCCCTGGCAGATCCGCCTCGCCTCGTGGAGGGCGACCCCGCGCTTGACCCCCAGCGCCTTGGCCGCGTAGCTCGCGCAGGCGACGATCCCCCGCTCGCCCCCCGTGATGAGCGGTTTCCCCCGATACTTCGGGTGGATCGCCTCCTCGCAGGAGGTGAAGAAGGCGTCCCCATCAACGTGGAGGATCGCCCGGGGCCAACTGCGGAGGCTGAAAACGGTTTCGCTCATGGCATCTCCTGTTCCAAATAAAAAATTGCTTGCCTTTTGACGATTCCGGATATAATAGAACCATCGTTCTATTGTCAAGGTGTTTTTCAAAACCGGGGAAGGTCTTCGGAAAACCGCCAAGTCTTCATTGACAGGGCGGGGGGAAAGAGGTTAGTTTACCGCGCCGGTGTGCGGCGTTCACTGCTTGAAGAGAGGTAGATCCCCTGAACGAAAAAATCATCAAATTCATGGCTACGGGTTTGGGGAGCGGGCTTGCGCCTCTGGCGCCGGGGACGGCGGGAACGCTGATCGGCATCCCCCTGTATTGGGTCTTTTCGGGTCTCCCGTGGCCGCTCTGGCTGATCACGGTTCTGGCCTTCAGCTTCCTCGCCTGGCATATCTCGGACAAAGCGGAGAGGATCTTCGGAGTCAAGGATGCGCCCTGCATCGTGATTGACGAGATCGCCGGCCTCCAGTGGACCCTATTCTTGATTGAGCCGACGGTTCCCCACATCGCCCTGGGTTTTGTGCTCTTCAGGCTGTTCGACATCATCAAGCCCTTCCCGGCGCGGCTTTTTCAGGAGCGGCTCCCGGGAGGTCTGGGGGTCGTGGCGGACGATCTGGCGGCGGGCGTTTACGGCAGTCTGGCGCTGCAGCTCCTGATCCGCTGGCTGGGGGTGTAACTTTGTTTGGTCACGTAGCCGAGCGACGCCAATCTGCCCATTGTCTGCGTCCTGAAAATGATACGAACACTGGACCTATGTATACACTTGATCAAATTCGCAAATCGTTCAACGGCTCGACAAGCAGGGCTGACCGTTCCGAGATCGGTCAGTTCCTGACGCCTGTCGCAATAGCCAAATTCATGTCGTCTATGTTTGAGGCTGCCCCTCGACGGGTGAGAATTTTGGACCCGGGCGCCGGGACAGGTGTGCTTTTTGCCGCGTGTTTGGAAACCCTGATTTCAAAAGCAGATCACCCCGAATCAATAGAGGTTGTTGCGTACGAGACAGACAGCGCCGTCATGCCGTATCTGGAAGAGACCATGGAGAGGTGCCGGTCGCTCTGCGTGTCCGGCGGCATTGATTTCCATGGCATCATCAGGGCCGAGGATTTTGTTTCCGCCGCTACTACTGAAATCAATGATCCTCTCTTTCACATTCCCGGAGTGCGCTTCACCCACGCTATACTCAACCCCCCTTACAAGAAGATGAACAGCCGGACGGCCATGAGCAAGATGCTCTATTCATCCGGCATAGAAGTGGCTAACCTTTATGCGGTGTTCGTTTGGCTCTCGATGCTCCTGTTGGAACAAGGCGGGCAACTGGTCGCAATAACGCCCCGCAGTTTCTGCAATGGCCCCTATTTCAGAAAATTCCGCACCACCTTTATGCGCATGATGAGCCTGAAACGGATTCACCTGTTCGAATCTCGCAAGAAGGCGTTCGGAGACGACAATGTGCTGCAGGAGAACGTGATCTATCACGCTGGCCGGGAGTCTCAGAAACCGGAGTCCATCCTGATCTCTTCCTCCGGGGGCCTCGACTTCGACAAGGCGCGCCTTCTTGCGGTCCCGTACAGCCGTGTCATCCACCCTCGTGATCGGGACATGTTTGTCCATCTGGATGCCAACGAAACCGAGGTTTGCGCTTCGGAGCGAATGGAATGCCTCGGCTCGTCTCTCGGCGATCTGGGGTTGAGCGTTTCCACCGGGCGCGTCGTCGATTTCAGGGCGCGTGAACATCTGCGGCAGACCCCGCAGCCGGGCACCGTCCCGCTGATCTATCCGTGCCATTTCTCCGACGGCTTCATCAAGAGGTCTGTCGAAGCGGGAAGGAAACCGAATGCGATCAGGCTGACGGCGGAGACGTCAACCCTTTTTGTTGAATCCGGATTCTATGTTCTCACGAAGAGGTTTTCGTCCAAGGAACAGCGAAGACGCGTCATGGCGGCCGTATTCGATCCCGCACGTTTCGACGCCTCCTTTGTGGGTTTCGAGAATCACCTGAACTATTATCACGAGGGCGGGAGATGCCTGCAGGCTGATCTGGCAAAGGGGCTCGCCTTATACCTCAATTCTACAATGGTGGATCGATATTTCCGCCTCTTCAGCGGGCACACACAGGTGAACGCAGCGGATCTTCGAAAAATGCCCTACCCTACCCGCGAACAGATCCTGCGTCTCGGCAGGGCCGTTGACGACGCCATGCCCGACCAGGAGACCATTGACGTGATCATGGAAAAGGAGTGTCCGAACCATGGCAAATAAAACAAGCGGGCAGATGGCAGAGAAAAAGATCGAGGAGGCGCTCGCGATCCTTGACGGCCTCGGTCTTCCAAGGCAGCAACAAAACGAGCGCTCCGCTCTCACCCTTTTGTCACTGCTGGGGCTGGGGCCGAAGGACCAATGGGGGGATGCGTCCGATCCACTCATGGGCATCACCCCCATGATGGATTTTTTCCGCGAACACTATGGAAAGAAATATGCCCCAAACACGCGCGAAACGGTGCGCCGCCAAACGGTTCATCAATTTGTGCAGGCAGCCCTGATCGTCGCCAATCCCGACAAGCCCACCAGACCGACCAACAGTCCCAAGGCCGTCTATCAGATTGAACCGTCGGTCCTCAAACTGCTTCGAGGTTTCAAGAAACCGGGATGGAAGAGCCGGCTGCGGCAGTATCTGGAAACCGTGGATACGCTGAAGAAGGTGTATGCGCGCGAAAGAGAGATGCGGCGATTGCCCGTCAACCTTGCGACCGGACGAAAAATCAGACTTTCTCCGGGCGGCCAGAATATCCTCGTAAAAAAGATTATGGATGATTTCTGCCCCCTGTTCACGCCGGGAGGCGATGTCATCTACATCGGTGATACACAGAAAAAATGGGCCTACTTCGATTCCGATGCCCTTGCACGCCTCGGCGTCAGGACAGAGGAACATGGCAAAATGCCTGACGTTGTTATACATTACCGCGAAAAGCGCTGGCTGGTTCTGATCGAGGCGGTGACCAGTCATGGGCCGGTGAACCCGAAACGCAGGCAGGAATTGAAGGCACTGTTTACCGGTTCGACCGAGGGCCTTGTGTTCGTTACCGCGTTTCTTGACCGAAAGACCATGGTGAAGTATTTGAATGACATCTCCTGGGAAACGGAAGTCTGGATCGCCGAGTCTCCGACGCACATGATACATTTCAACGGCGAACGTTTTCTCGGACCCTATGAAGAGTGAATAACCCGACAGGGTTAACGCCGGACCGGGGAAATGTTCCCGACCTCCCGGCGGAGAGGTTTAAATTTTGATTATCGGCATACTGACGATTGGAAACGAATTGACGAGCGGCCGGACCCGGGATACCAATTCCGCCCTGATCGCTCGCGCGATGCAGGAGCAGGGATGGCCGGTTGCGGCGATGCTCTCCGTGGGTGATGACGATGGCGCCATCCATGATGCGCTTGCGTATCTTCTGGACCGCGTCGACGGTCTGGTCGTGACCGGGGGGTTGGGCCCCACGGCCGACGACATCACGACGGCGGCCGTGGCCAAGGCCTTCGGCCTGGGGCTTTACAGCGATCCTGCCGTGCTCGCGAATATTCGATCCTTTTTTGAGGGACGGGGATTCCGCTGGACGGAGAACAACGCCAAGCAGGCTCTCTTTCCGGAGGGGGCTGCCGTGATCGCCAATTCCGTCGGGACGGCGGCAGGGTTCACCCTGCGGCGGGCGGGACGGATCGTTGCGGTCATCCCGGGCGTCCCCGCCGAGGCGGAGCGGATGCTCTTTGAGGGGGTGATCCCGCTTTTCCGGAAGGCGTTTCCGGAGGCGGCCCTGCATGTGGAGACGCTCACCTTCAAGCTCTTCGGAATTGGAGAGTCGGCGGTGGACGACGTATTGGCCGATGCGGATCTCGCGATCATGGGCGTCGGGGTCGGCTCCTACCCGAACCTGCCGGAGATCAACCTCGTTCTGACGGCGCGAGAGGTCTCGGCGGATGCAGCCGCGGAAAAGCTCCGCGAGGCGGGAAAACGGGTTGAGGCGAGGCTCTCGAAATATATTTTCGCGAGAAATGAGGAGACA